>NZ_JAAXKZ010000004.1 GCF_012911875.1 Pseudonocardia bannensis
TGCTTGCGGTACGCCGCGGAACCCCGGGCGTCGCCGATGGGGGAGATGGCGGCGCTGTAGGCGGCCGCCACCTCGTCCCACGCGGTCTTGTCCGGCTTGGCCCCGCGGCAGGCCTCGGTGGCCGCGCCAGCCTGCCAAGTTGAGTGCCTTCAGCAACTTCGATGCCATTTCCGATCCCCTCTCTTTTCGAGACGCGGATTGCGCCTCCATTAGCGCACTCGTTCAGACAGCACGGGGAAGGCGAGACCGGGCGAACCGAAGAGATTGCGTCATGACGACCGGCATGCCGGAGCATCCAATGCTGAAATCGCCGGATACACCCGGAGCTGCCTGAACTCCCCCCTCGGATCAGCTCCCGTCCCGTACGCACGGAACGCGCGCCTTTTACATTCCTTTGTCGCAGGCCCAGCCCCTGGTTACCTGGCGTCCCACTTCGGCAACCGCCCGGCTGCGCCCCCTGTGCCCTGAGGACCGCCGGCTCGAGCCCACTATTTCATCGCTCAAACGATGCGACCGAAGATAACCCTCCATCGCCACCTTGACAACACCCCGACCCCTCGATTGCCGGCCGGGCGGACGCGATGGACCGAGAACAATCGGGAATTCACGCACAATGGGTCCAAGGTCCCCGCCACTTCTCGCGGGGTGGCCTATTCCGACCGGAAATTCGGCACGAACGTGACCTCTCGCCGACGCCACGCAGAGCACCAGGGGCGGGACCTTCGACCATGGTCCGGACACCGGGGCCCGCGAGATCGTGTGCTCATGGAGATGTCGGGCGCCGAGGGCGACGGGTCCACGGCGGGCCTGTCCACCGGTTCCTGCCCAGATCACCCGGGTGGTGGCGGCCCGTGAGACGGCGCGGCGGATGCTCGGGGCCCACCGGGTGCCGCAAGCCGTGCTACGGGTGGGCTCCGGCGCGCCGGTGGCGCCGACTCCCCGTCGTGCGGTGACCGACCTGATCGCCGGAGGCGAGCGCGTAGCGCGGTCGGCTCCGGACGTGCCCTTCCGGAGCCGACCGCAACGGGAACCCGGCCGCTCCCCCACGCCAGCGGGCCCACCCGGAACCGTGCCAGAACCCGTCTCCCGGCCGGAGTGTCGGTCGGGGCGCGTTCGAAGGACTTTGGGCCCGTTGACCGATGGACCACCACGGAGTAAGGCATGTCCGCCCGAGATCGGGCTCAGGCCCCGGCGTGGCGGCGCGAACGCGGGTGGACGTAGTCCACGAGCAGGTCGCGCCGTCGTCCCCGGCCCCGGCGCAGCAGCACGCGCTGGTTGCCGGCGGACACACCGAGCGCGGCACACACGTCGTCAGCGCTCCGGCCGTGCACCGCACGCAGCACCACGAAGGTTCGCTGCCGGCCCGGCAGGACGTCCAGCGCCCGGTCGACGACGTCCCAGGCCTCGCTCGGCAGCGCCCGACGTTCCGGATCAGCGGTGGCAGCAGGGCCGGTGCTCAGCACCACGTCCCACAACTTCACGTTTGCGGGCGGGGCGGACCCCGGCACCGTCCTGCGCGCTCCCGGTACCGACGGGTGCGGGCGGTGTTGACCAGGATCCGCAGCAGCCAGGTCTTGAACGTCGAGCGACCTTCGAACCGGTCGACGTTGTGCGCAGCACCGCCGCCCAGGTGCCCTGCAGGAGGTCCTCGGCCGTCGTCTGCCGCGTGACGTACTGCCGGGCGACGCGCAGCATCAGTGGCGTGTAGCGGCGCACCAGGTCGAGATGCGCGTCCTCGTCCCGGTGGCGCAACGCCGCGACCAGGGCGCGGTCGGTGGTGCCGAGCGCGGTGTCGAGGGTGATGTCGAGATCTTGGTCCGGGGCGGGGCCCGGTTGTCGTAGCGACGGACGCCGGGAATTGTCTGGCGGTGTGAACGAGCCGATGCCGCCGACCGGGGAACAGTTCGAGATCGCCGGCGACCGCGCCCGGGCCGTCGTGACCGAGGTCGGGGCGGTGCTGCGGGCCTTCGAGATGGACGGTCGGGCCTACTGCGAGACGTTCGATGCCGGCGAGCGGCCTCCCCGGGGTTCGGGCGCGGTCCTGGTGCCGTGGCCGAACCGGGTCCGGGACGGTCGCTGGGCCTGGGGCGGGACACCCCAGCAGCTGGCCCTGACCGAGCCGCGCGCCGGGAACGCCATCCACGGCCTGCTCCGGCACGTCCGGTGGCGGCCCGTCGGACAGACCCGTGGCGCGATCACTCTCGACGCGGTCGTGGTGCCGCAGCCGGGGTGGCCGGTGCCGCTGCACACCACCGTCCGGTATGCCGTGGACGACGACGGGCTCGCCGTGACCCACAGCGTGCGCAACCGGGGCGTGGAGCCGGTGCCGTTCGGCGTCGGTGCGCACCCCTACCTGCGGGTCGGCGACACCGCCACCGACGACCTCGTGCTGACCCTCGCCGCAGGCACGCGGCTGGCGCTCGACGACCGGCAGCTGCCGTCGGGACCGCCCACCCCGGTGACGGGGGCCGACGACTTCCGGTCCGGCCGGCCGCTGCGTGGCCGCGTCCTGGACACCGCCTTCGGTGACTGCGCCCCCGCAGCGGGGGACACCCGGGTCCGGCACCGGCTGACCGGGCCGGACGGGGGGCTGGAGCTCTGGGCCGACCCCGCGTTCGGCTGGGTGCAGGTCTTCACCCCGGACGACCACCCGGGCCGCGGCCGGGCCGTCGCGGTGGAACCGATGACCTGCCCGCCGGACGCGCTCAACTCCGGGCTGGGCCTGATCACCCTGGGCCCGGAGGAGTCGTGGACGGGGAGCTGGGGGCTGCGCCCACTCCCACGCCGACTCTGACCGCCGGCCCGGCGGACCGGGCGTTCAGCCTGCTGTGGGTCTTCACGGTGTTCAGCGACAGGTGCAGCACCGCACCGGTCTCGCGCTGCGAGAGCGTGCCGGACAGCAGCGGAAGCAGCGGCACCCCTGAAGCGGGCCGGGCCCCCGTGGACGCGGCGCCGGCCGCCCCACCTGACAGCTACCTGACAACTACCTGAGGATCGCCGCCGCGAGCCCCCGCGGGGCGGCCCGGTGCGATAGAACGTCCGTGGTGGCCGACGGGCCACGGACGGAGCATCCGCGTCGCCGTCCTCTACGACGGGGGGACGGCGATGCGGAGCCGGCGGCGACTGGGGAGCTCGCCGCACCGGCACCGGCCGCCCGGCACGGCAGCCCGGTGCTCCGGCGCGGCGTCGCCACGACTGCTGCAGCCCGCGCCCGTCGGCCACTTTCGACCTGATGCTGCGACCGGGACGGCCCCGGGGTCGCCTGATCACGCCCCCGCTGCGATGTGCTCCGTGGCCGCGTCGAGCAACCAGTCCGCGAGGTAGCGGGCGAAGGACGAACGCACGATCACCCGGATCGCGTCCGGGCCGTCGGCCACCAGCACCACCGGCGCGCGGGCGAGCATGGTCTGCGCGCAGTGCCCGGCGCCGAACACCCGCGGATGCAGGTCGATCGAGCAGCCGTGGGCCAGGACGTCGCGTGCCCGCGGCCCGGCGAGCAGCAGCGTCGCGTGCTGCGCCGACACGTCGACCACCGACACCGGCTCGTCGCCGACGGCGGCGTGCACCCGCGCGGCGAGCTCGCCATCGGTGCCGGGCGGGCCGACGAGCAGCCACTCGTCCGGCCCGAGCCAGAGGGCCTCCACGCCGGTTCCCGCCGCGGTGGTCCCGGGTTCGACCGGCAGCGCGACGCCGACCACGCCGGCGAACGCGCCCGCTCCCGGCCCGCTGGGGTCCAGCCGCAGGTCGAGGTGCGTCCGGAACGGCTGCTCCTCGATCCGCAGCGCTCCTGCGGATCGCAGCGTCGCCGCCGCCAACCGGTCGGCGTGGCCGGCCAGGGGGCTGCGGCGGGTGCTGGTCTCAGCCATCGCGGCGCGCCCCCTCCGGGTCGTAGAGCACGGGTGCGGTGACCGTCACCGGAACCACCGGGCCGCCGGATCCGTCCAGCGGCACGTGCAGGCGCCCGCCGATCCGGTCGCGGCCGCCGGCGATCAGCGCCAGCGCGAAGGTCCGGCCGAGCGCGGCGCTGCGGTAGCTCGACGTGACGTGGCCGAGCGCGCGGACCGGCGGCCGGGGTACCCGCGCCTCGGCGATCACCTGGCCACCCTCGGGCAGCAGCACCTCGGGGTCCTCGGGCAGCAGCCCGACGAGGTGCTTACGGTCGCCACGAGCGGTGTCCGGGCGGGAGAACGACCGCTTGCCGAGGAAGTCCGTCTTCTTCTTCGACACCACCCACCCCATGCCGAGGTCCTGCGGCGTGACCGTGCCGTCGGTGTCCTGGCCGACGATCGGGTAGCCCTTCTCCGCCCGCAGCACGTGCATGGTCTCGGTGCCGTACGGCGTGATCCTCCGCGTTCCCCCGGCGGACTGCACCGCCTCCCACAGCGCGAGCCCCTGCCACGCGCTGACGTTGATCTCGTAGGCCAGCTCACCGGAGAAGCTGATCCGGCAGACCAGCGCCGGGATGCCGGCCACGACCGTCTCGCGCCAGGTCATGAACGGGAAGTCCGCGGCGGCGACGGCGAGGCCCGGCGCCAGGCCGGCGAGCACCGCACGCGAGCGCGGCCCGACCAGCGCGACCGTCGCCCACTGCTCGGTGACCGACGTGCAGTACACGCGCAGCTCCGGCCACTCCGTCTGCAGCCACTCCTCCATCCAGTCTCCGACGGCGGCGGCGTTGCCGGTCGTCGTGGTGACCAGGTAGCGGTCCGCTGCGAGCCGGCTGACGGTGCCGTCGTCGAGGACCATCCCGTCCGGGCGGCACATGACCCCGTAGCGGATCGCGCCGATCTTCAGGGTGCTGATCATGTTGGTGTAGAGCCGGTCGAGCAGGACCCCCGCATCCGGGCCACGAACCTCGATCTTGCCCAGGGTGGACACGTCCATGCATGCGACGTCCTCGCGGGCCGCCCGGCACTCGCGTGACACCGCGGCGGTCGGGTCCTCGCCGGGCCGGGGGTAGTACCGCGGCCGCTTCCACTGCCCCACGTTCTCGAACTCCGCGCCGGCCTCGACGTGCCAGTCGTGCAGCGCGGTGACCCGGACCGGATCGTGCAGCGCCCCCCGGTCGCGGCCGGCCAGGGCCGCGAAGGCCACCGGGGCGTACGGCGCCCGGTACGACGTGGTGCCGATGCTCGCCACGTCGACCCCGAGCGCGTCGGCGACGACCCGCGCGACCAGCGTGGCCGCGGTCTTCGCCTGGTCGTTGCCGGTGCCGGCGGTCGTGTAGCGCTTGACGTGCTCGATCGATCGCAGCCCGACGGCGGTCGCGCCCAGCACGTCGTCGATCGTCACGTCGCGGTGCAGGTCGACGAAGTGCGACCGGTGCCGCGGCGCGACACCGGGCACGAGCCAGTCCGCGCCGGGCGGCGCCTCCTGGTCCGCACCGCGCGTGGGGGGCACCTGCTCCCGCGCCGCGAAGCCGGCCGCCTCCGCCGCGCTCCGGCCGGCCCGCGCGCCGTCGGCCAGGCACGCTGCGAGCGACCGGGCACCACCGGCCGACCCGGCCACGGTCACGGCCTGCCGGCACCCGTCGGGCAGGTTCGCCGCCGCGGCCGCGTCGTGGCGCAGCCGCCCCCCGGCCTGGCCGTAGAGGTGCAGCACCGGGCTCCAGCCGCCGGAGACCAGCAGCAGGTCGGCCCGGACGTCGCGGGCCGGGCCGGTGATCGCGCCCTCGGCGACCGGGGCGAGCGACACCTGCGCGACCCGCTGCTCCCCGGTGACCGCCACGACTCCATGACCGGGGAGCACCGCGATCCCCCGCCGCGCGGCGCGGGCTCGCGCGGCCGGGCCCGGCCCGCCCGGACGCAGGTCGGCCACCGCGGCCACCTCGACCCCGGCGTCGGCGAGGTCGGCGGCGGCGGTGTAGGCGGAGTCGTCTGTCGTCGTCAGCACCGCGCGGTGGCCCGGGAGCACGCCGTAGCGGTGCAGGTAGGTGCGGGCGGAACCGGCGAGCAGCACGCCCGGGCGGTCGTTGTCGGCGAATCCCAGGTGCCGCTCGTGCGCACCGGTGGCGAGCACGACCCGGCGCGCCCGGATCCGCCAGATCCGTTCCCGTGCCACGTGCGCAGGGGCCGCGGCGCCGAGGTGCGCGGTGCGCCGCTCGACGGCGACGACGTAGTTGTGGTCGTAGTAGCCGAACGCGGTGGTACGGCACAGCACCCGCACGTCGGGTGCGGCCTCGATGTCGGCCGCCACCTCGGCGGCCCAGTCGGCGCCGAGGCGGCCGTCGATGACGTCGGTGGTGCCGAGCAGGCTGCCGCCGGGTTCGGGCTCCTCGTCGACGAGGACGACGCGCGCCCCGGAGCGAGCGGCCACCGCGGCGGCCACCAGCCCGGCCGGTCCGGCGCCGATGACGAGCACGTCGCAGTGCGCGTGCACCGCGTCGTAGCGTGTGTCGTCGGGCTGCGCCGGCAACCGGCCCCGCCCGGCCAGCCCGCGCGCCGCCAGCCCCTCGTGCAGTTCGACGACGGTGGCCGGCAGCATCGGCTCCGCGACGGGCGCCTCGACCTGCACGAACGCGGTCGGCTCCGCGCTGCCGGCGGAGAGGATCCCGCGTGGCCGTCCCAGGGCCACGCTCGTCGCGACGTGGTGCACCCCGTTCGCCAGCAGCGCCGAGGCCAGGGTGTCGCCGTGGTAACCGTGGAGCTCGCGGCCGTCGAAGGTGAACGACAGCGGTCGGCTGCGGTCGATCCGGCCGCCTGCCGGGAGCCGGAAGGGCTGGGTCGTGGACCGGGTCACGGCAGCACCGGCCTGGGCTCGCCGGGGCGGTAGACCGCGAGAACCTCGTAGGTCACCGTGTCCCGGACGGCGTTGAACCAGCGCCGGCACCCGGCCGCGTGGCTCCAGCGCTCGGCGAACGGACCCTTGGGGTTGTCGCGGATGAACAGGTAGCGGGCCCACTCGGCGTCCGACAGCGCCGCCGGGTCGGCCGGATACGCCACGTGCGCCGCCCCGCCGTAGCGGAACTCGGTCTCGTCCCGCGGTCCGCACCACGGGCAGGAGATGAGCAACATCAGACCTCCGTCAGTGCGCCACGGCGGCGGCGCCGTGCTCGTCCACGAGCGCCCCGGTGGTGAACCGGTCCAGGGTGAACGGGGCGTTGAGCGGGTGCGGCTCGCCGCGGGCGATGGTGTGCGCGTAGCACCAGCCCACGCCCGGGGTGGCCTTGAAACCACCGGTGCCCCAGCCGCAGTTGAGCAACAACCCGTCCACCGGGGAGAGCCCGACGATCGGCGAGGCGTCCGGGCTCACGTCGACGATGCCGCCCCAGGTCCGCAGCACGTGCGCCCGGGCGAAGATCGGGAACAGCTCGCACGCCGCGGCCATCTGCGCCTCGATGACGTGGAAGCCGCCACGCTGGCCGTAGCCGGTGTAGGAGTCGATCCCCGCGCCCATCACGAGCTCGCCCTTGTGCGCCTGGCTGACGTAGACGTGCACGGCGTTGGACATCACGACCGTGGGGTGCACGGGCTCGAGCAGCTCGGAGACCAGCGCCTGCAGCGGGTGGCTCTGCAACGGCAGCTCCAGCCCCACCATCGCGGCCAGCACCGAGGTGTGCCCGGCCGCCGACAGCGCGACGGTGTTCGCGGCGATCGGACCGCGGGTGGTCCGGACCCCGACCGCTCGGCCGCCCGAGACGTCGATCCCGGTGACCTCGCAGTCCTGGATCAGGTCGACGCCGAGTGCGTCCGCGGCGTGCGCGTATCCCCAGGCCACGTAGTCGTGCTTGGCGATGCCCGCCCGCGGCTGGAACGTCGCGCCGAGCACCGGGTAGCGCACG
The DNA here is from genome assembly GCF_012911875.1 of Pseudonocardia bannensis. GTDB lineage: Bacteria > Actinomycetota > Actinomycetes > Mycobacteriales > Pseudonocardiaceae > Pseudonocardia > Pseudonocardia bannensis. The sequence goes on from NZ_JAAXKZ010000004.1 coordinate 7,781, forward strand.
TCCGGGGAGACGTCGATGATCGGGCAGACCTCGTGGACCTGCTGCGGGTCGAGCCACTCGGCGTCGATGCCGTTGAGGCGGTTGGCGTGCACCCGCCGGACGCTGTCGCGCACGTCCTGCAGGCTGTGCGCGAGGTTGAGCACGCCGCGCTGGCTGAACTGGATGTCGTACCCGAGGTCGTCCTCCAGTCCCTCCCAGAGCTTCAGCGCGTGCTCGTAGATCCCGGCGCTGGCGTCCCACAGGTAGTTGGACCGGATGATCGTGGTGTTGCGGGCCATGTTGCCGCCCGCCAGCCAGCCGCGCTCCAGCACCGCGATGTCGGTGAGCCCGTGGTTGCGCGCCAGGTAGTACGCGGTCGCCAGGCCGTGCCCGCCGCCGCCCACGATCACGACGTCGTAGGCGCGCTTCGGTTCCGGATCGCGCCACAGCTGCTCTGCCACCGGTGTCACCCGCGCAGCCGGGTCATGCCGGGGTCGAACAGCGGCTCCTCGGCGACGACCGCGGGTATCCGCTGGTCGAAGTAGCCGACGTGCACCTGCCGCCCCGGCTCGGCGAGCTCGGCGGGCAGCCAGGCGTAGGCGATGCCACGGCCGATCGTGTAACCGTGCCCGGCGCTGGTCACGTACCCGACCGCACGGTCACCGTCGTAGACCGGCTCGGACCCCATCACCGTCTCGTCGAGCAGCAGGCAGGTGAGCCGCCTGCGCACCCGGTCCTTGCGGCGGACCACGGCGTCGCGGCCCAGGAAGTCGCCCTTGTCGAGCTTCACGGCGAAGCCGACGCCGGCCTCCCACGGGTCGTGCTCGTTGGTCATGTCCGCGCCGAAGGAGCGGTAGCCCTTCTCCAGCCGCAGGCTCGCGAACGCGCCGCGGCCACCGGCCAGGATCCCGTGCCGCCGACCGGCCTCCCAGAGCGTGTCCCAGAGCTTGAGGCCCATGTCGGCGGTGGTGTACAGCTCCCAGCCCAGCTCGCCCACATAGGACAGCCGCAGCGCCGTGACCGGGACGGTGCCGAGGTAGGTCCGGGCCCCGCGGAAGTAGCGGAACCCCAGGTCCCCCGCCAGCGGCGCCACCAGGTCCCGCGCCCGCGGCCCCCACACCCCCAGGCAGCACGTGCCGGCGGTGATGTCGCGGACCACCACGCCGTCGGGGGCGTGCCGGGTCAGCCAGTCGACGTCGAGCGGGCCGTTCGCACCGATCTGGAAGAGGTCGCGGCCCAGCCGCGCGACCGTGATGTCGCTGCGGATGCCGCCGTCGGCGTCGAGCAGCAGACAGTAGGTGACCGAGCCGACCGACTTGTCCACGTTCCCGGTCGTGATCCACTGCAGGAACGCCGCCGCGCCCCGTCCGCTGACCTCGATGCGGGTCAGCGCGGTCATGTCGTAGAGCGCCACCGACTCGCGGGTCGCCTGCGCTTCGGCACCCACGATCGGCGACCAGTACCGCGCCGCCCAGTCGTTCGGCACCGGCGCGTCGCGGCCCTGCACCAGCCCGGCGTTGGCCTCGTACCACTGTGGACGTTCCCAGCCCGACGCCTCCAGGAACATCGCGCCGAGCTCGCGCTGGCGGGGGTGGAACGGCGAGGTGCGCAGCGGGCGCGGGTCCTCCATCGGCTGCAGCGGGTGCACGATGTCGTACACCTCGACGTAGTTCTGGCAGTCGCGGGCCAGCACGTAGTCCGGTGCGAGCTGGTGCGGCCAGAAGCGGTTGACGTCGCAGGCGTGCAGGTCGAACGACGAGCAGTGCCCGTCCACCAGCCACTCCGCCATGGCCCGCCCGACGCCGGCGGAGTGCGTCACCCACACCGCCTCGGCCACCCAGAAGCCGCGCACGTCGCGCGAGGGCCCCATCAGCGGCATGCCGTCGGGGGTGAAGGAGAACAGCCCGTTCATGCCGTCCTCGACCTTGGCCTCCCGCAGCGCCGGGACGAGGGCCTTCGCATCGGCCCAGCCCGGAGCGAAGTCCTCCTCGGTGAACGGCAGCATCGAGGGCATGATCTCGGCGTCGTCGACCGCCACGATCTCGTCGGCGGAGACCGGCATCGGCCGGTGGCCGTAGTAGCCGATCCCGAGGGTGTCGCCCCGCTCGCGCAGGTAGAGGTCGGCGTCCTGATGGCGCAGGATCGGCCGCACCGCCTCGCGCGCCTGGCCCGCCAGCGGCGCGAGCTGACCGGTCCAGACGAGCTGGTGGGCCAACGGGGTCAGCGGCAGCGCCATCCCGGCCATCGCCGCGACCTTGGGCCCCCAGATCCCCGCACAGCACACGACCACATCGGCGGGGATCTCGCCGCGGTCGGTGCCGACCGCGGTGACCCGCTCCCCGTCGTGCCGGACGCCGACCACCTCGTGGCGCTCCAGCAGCCGCACGCCGCGCGACCGGGCCCGGCGCAGCTGCGCCTCCACCGCGCGGATCGCCATGGCGATGCCGTCGGTCGGGGTGTGCAGCCCGCCCAGCACCAGGTCGCGGTCGAGCAGCGGATGCAGCGCGACGCACTCGTCCGGCGACAGCACGCTCGCCGGCACCCCCCACGACGTCAGCCAGCCCGCGCGCCGGTGCAGCTCGGCCAGCCGGGCCGCTGCGACGGCCACCTCCAGCCCGCCGACCTGCAGGAAGCACGGCTCACCGTCGACGTCGAGACCGCAGAACTTCTCCACCGTGTAGCGGGCCATCTGGGTCATGGTCTTGGACGGGTTGGCCTGGAACACCAGCCCGGGGGCGTGCGAGGACGAGCCGCCGGTGGCCGGCAGCGGGCCCTGGTCGACGACGGTGATGTCGTCCCAGCCCTTCGCCGAGAGCTCGTCGGCCAGCGCAGCGCCGACGACGCCCGCCCCGATGATGACGACGCGCGGTCCGGTCACGTGACTCCTCCCCCAGCCATGATCAGCGGTTCCGGGCCATGAGCTGCACCGGTGCGGCTCATGTCCCGCAGATGACGATCACGCCCGGGCCGCAGCGCGCCGCTCTCCCGCGTCGTCGGAGACACGGGTCAGTCCCCCAGCTCGCGGCGGCGCCGGTTCACGTACGCCTCCAGCTCCTCGCGGACCGCCTCGTCCAGCGGCGGCGGCTCGTACTCCGCGAGTGTCGTCCGGCAGATGTCCGCGGCGCGGGCGGCCGCGTCCTTGGCACCGCCCCGCACCCACCGCTCGTAGTTGTCCGAACTGGACAGGAACGGGCGGTAGAAGCAGGTGCGGAAGCGTTCCATCGTGTGCGCGGCACCCAGGAAGTGACCACCGTGGCGCACCTCGTCGTGGGCGTCGAACGCCAGCGACGCCTCGTCGATCTCCAGCGGGCGGAACTCCTGCTGCAGCATGTCGAGCACCTGCACGTCGATCACGAACTTCTCGTAACCGGCAACCAGCCCGCCCTCCAGCCAGCCCGCGGTGTGCATGACCCAGTTGATGCCGGCCAGAAAGGTCGGCAGCATCGTCATCAGGCCCTCGTAGGCCGCCTGCGCGTCCGGGGTCTGACTCGACGTGAGCCCGCCGCCGGAGCGCACCGGCAGCCCGAAGTGACGCGCGATCTGGCCCGTGCACAGCAGCCCGACGGCCGACTCCGGGGTACCGAAGCACGGCGAGCCGGTCTTCATGTCGATGTTGGACAGGAACGATCCGAAGATCAGCGGCGCGCCCGGGCGGATGAGCTGCGAGAGCGCGATACCGCTCAGCGCCTCGGCAATCTGCTGCGCCAGCGACGCCGGGACGGAGACCGGCGACATCGCGCCCATCAGCAGGAACGGGGTGAGCACCACGGGCTGGCCGGCCGAGGTGTACTCGAACTGTGCCTCCAGCATCCGGTCGTCCCAGCGCAGCGGCGAGTTGCAGTTGATCAGCGAGATGGTGGCCGGGGTCCGCTCGATGCTCTCCCGGCCCCCGAACAGGATCTCGGTCATCGCGATCGTGTCGCGGGCGTTGACCCCGGAGACCACGTTGCCCATGTAGATCTTGTCGGTGAGCGTCTGCAGCGCGTAGGTCATGTCGAGGTGCCGCGAGTCCAGCGGCGCGTCGTTCGGCTCGCAGATCACCCCGCCCGCGGAGTCCAGGCCCGGAAAGCTCTGGGCGAGCCGGGTGAAGTTGCGGAAGTCCTCCATCGTGGCGTCGCGGCGCACCTCGCCCTCGCGCACGAACGGCGGGCCGTAGACGCTGCCGAAGGCCATCGCGTCCCCGCCGATGTGCACGGAACGGGCGGGGTTGCGGGCCTGGACGTCGAACTCCCGCGGCGCCTTCGCGACCTGTTCGAGCAGGAAGTCCGGGTCGAGGCGGACGACGGCGTCCTCGACCTTCTGGCCGGCCTGGCGGAACAGTTCGAGGGCCCGATCGGACATGAACTCGACCCCGATCTCGCTGACGATGCGCCGCCAGCCACCGTCCAGGGTCGCCATCGCCTCCTCGGAGAGGATCTCGTACCGCGGCATCGCATTGCGGAACATCTGACCTCCTTGACGGTCCCGCCGACCCGTCCTTACGCTCGTGGGACTACGGTTCCACACCATGGAACAGCCTTCAAGGGGCGGTCGGGCGCAGGTGGACAAGCAGATCGACAAGCAGATCGAGGTGACGGGGACCGCGGGCAGCCAGGCGGTCGACCGCGCCACGGCCCTGCTCACCCTGATCGTCGAGTCCACGTCGCCGCGCAGCTTCACGTCGCTGGTCGAGGAGCTCGGCCTGGCCAAGTCCACGACGTCGCGGCTGCTGCAGGCGCTGGAGCGCAGCCGGCTGGTGCAACGCGACCAGGGGGGCTCGTTCCGCCCGGGCGCGCTGTTCGCCCAGTACGCCGCGCGGCACGGCACCGTGCACGACCTGGCCGAGCTGGCCCGCCCGACGCTGGAGCGGGTCGGGGAGCTCACCGGCGAGTCGGTCAACCTCGCCGTCCCGCGCGGCAGCGCCGTCGTGCAGATCGCCCAGGTCGACAGCCGCTTCCTGCTCGGAGCCACGAACTGGATCGGGGTCGACGTGCCGCCGCACTCCTCGGCACTGGGCAAGGTGCTCCTGGCGTTCGACGCGCTGGCCCTGCCCGACGGCGAGCTCGAGGCGCGCACGCCCGCGACCCTCGCGTCCCGCGAGCAGCTCGAGCGCGACCTGGCCGAGGTCCGCGGGCGCGGTTGGGCGGCGGCCTGGGAGGAGCTGGAACCCGGCCTGGTCGCCGTGGGCGCGCCGGTGCGGGCCGTCGGCGGCGAGGTGGTCGCCGCGGTGTCGGTTTCCGGGCCGACCGCGCGGATCACCCGCGACGACGTCGAGAAGATCGGCGAGATGCTGGTCGCGGAGGTGCGCGACCTCTCCACGCAGCTCGGCCACCACCACGAGGAAGGCGCGGCCTCACCGCGCACGATCGGCCTGTCAGGAGCGAGCCGTGAACGCTGATGAGATCCTCCGGGGCCTCTACGACGAGACGCTGGTCGGCAACGGCCCCCGGGTGCTCGAGCTGACCCGCACCGGGCTCGAGCTCGGCATGGCGCCCGAGACGATGCTGTTCGACGCGCTGATCCCGTCGTTGGAGGAGGTCGGTGCCCGGTTCGAGCGCGGCGACTTCTTCGTGCCCGAGATGCTCGTCGCCGGGCGGGCGATGGCCGGGGCGCTGGAGGTGCTGCGACCCCTGCTGGCCGAGACCGGCGCGGCGAGCGTCGGCACGTTCCTGATGAGCACGGTCAAGGGCGACGTGCACGACATCGGCAAGAACCTGGTCGACATCATGCTCGAGGGCGCCGGGTTCCATGTGATCGATCTCGGCGTGCAGGTGTCACCGGAGAAGGTCGTCGCCGCGGTGCAGGAGCACCGGCCCGACATCGTCGGCTTCTCGGCGTTCCTCACCACGACGATGCCGATGTTCAAGGCGAACATCAACGCGCTGCAGAAGGCCGGCCTGCGCGACTCGGTGATCGTGATGGTCGGCGGCGCTCCGGTCACCCAGGAGTACGCCGACGCCGTCGGCGCCGACGGGTACGCGGCGGACGCGTCCACCGCGGTCCGCAGGGCCAAGGAACTGCTCGCCGCGCGCCGGGCCGCCGTCCACGCCCGACCCGGCCCCCACACACCCCAGGAGCACCATGCACACGGTCCTGCGGTCCGCCACCCGTGAGGTCGTCATCGGCCCCGACCAGCCGTTCTGCCTGATCGGGGAGCGCATCAACCCCACCGGCCGATCCATCTTCCAACAGCAGTTGCGCGACGACGACCTGTCCCGCATCGCGATCGACGTCGGGCAGCAGGTCGCCGGCGGGGCGAGCGTGCTCGACGTCAACATGGGCGTGCCGCTCACCGACGAGGCGGACCTGCTCTCCCGCGCGGTGAAGATGGTGCAGGAGCTCACCGACCTGCCGCTGTGCATCGACTCGTCGGTGGTCGAGGCGCTGGAGGCCGGGCTGGCCGCGTACCAGGGCAAGGCGCTGGTCAACTCGGTCACCGGTGAGCAGGAGCGGCTCGACGAGGTCCTCCCGCTCGTCGCCCGCTACGGCGCCGCGGTGATCGCGCTGCCCAACGAGGAGGACGAGATCCCCGACGAGCCGCGCAAGCGGCTGGAGATCGCCCGCAAGATCATCGACGTGGCCACCGGCCGCTACGGCATCCCGATCTCCGACATCGTCGTCGACCCGCTGGCGATGCCCGTCGGCGCCGACACGACGCTGGTGGTGAAGACGCTGGAGACCATCTCGCTGATCCGCGACGAGTTCGGCGTGAACATGACCCTCGGCGCGTCCAACGTCTCGTTCGGGATGCCCGGCCGCCCGGTGCTCGGCGCCGCGTTCCTGCCGATGGCGATGACCCACGGGCTCACCAGCGCGATCATGGACGTGCGGTCCCCGCAGCTGGTCGAGGCGGTCAAGGCCGCCGACCTGCTGCTCGGCAACGACGAGTGGGGCTCGGCGTGGATCGCCGCGCACCGCGCGAAACAGCGGAACGGCTAGCGGGGTCTTCGGATGAGCACCGCCGGCGAGCATCACGACCACGACCGCGACGCCTGGTTGCGCGAGGGGCTGCTGGGCGCGCATCCACCGGCCGGCGAGTGGGACCGGCCCGGGGCGCATCCGGGGGCCGCCCGGGTGTCGATCTCCTTCACCGCGGACAGCGGCACCGAGCGGCGGGTCCGGGTGCCGGCCGGGGTCTCCGTGTTCGACGCGGCGAGCTGGAACGGCATCGCCATCGATTCCACCTGCGGCGGCCACGGCACGTGCAAGAAGTGCCGGGTCCGAGTGGTCGACGACGACGGCGCCGACCCACCGGTCTCCCGGCTGGACCCCCGGGCGTTCAGTCCCGACGAGCTACGCGCCGGGTGGCGGCTGGCCTGCCTGGCCCCGGCGAACACCGACATCCGGGTCGAGGTGCCACCTCTGGTCACCCGGCCGAAGGCCGCCACGGTCGGCGTCGGCCGGCAGGTGATCCTGCGTCCGGCGGTGCAGAAGCGCTTCGTCGAGCTCGCCGAGCCCACCCTCGCCGACCAGCAGACCGACCTCGAGCGGCTGCTCGCCGCCCTCGACGACCTGGACCTGCGCGTCGACCTGCACACGGTCCGCGCGCTGCCGCGGGTGCTGCGCGTGGCGGACTTCCGGGTGACGGCCGTCGTCGTGGACGACGTGCTGATCGACGTCGAGGCCGGCGACACCACCGACCGGAGCTTCGGCATCGCCTTCGACCTGGGCACGACGACCGTGGTGGCGACACTGCTCGACCTGTCGACCGGGACGCCACAGGCCGTCGGCTCGGTGCTCAACGCGCAGCAGCCCTTCGGCGCCGACGTGATCACCCGGATCAGCGCGACGATGCTCGACCCGGACTCGCTCGGGCGGCTCACCGAGCGGGCGCACGCGACCCTCGACGAGCTGGCCCAGGAGGTCTGCCGCGAGGCCCGCGTGGCGCCGGCGGAGGTCTACGAGATCGCGATGGCGGGCAACGCCACGATGACCCAGCTCGCACTGGGCATCGACCCGGAACCGGTCGGGGTGGCGCCGTTCGTGATGGCGGCGCGGTCGTTCCCCGAGGTGCGGGCCCGCGACATCGGCGTGCGGGTGCACCCGGGCGCCCGCGCCTACCTGTTCCCGGCGCTGGGCGCCTACGTCGGCGGCGACATCGTCGCGGGCATGCTGGCGTCCGGGATGGACCGCGACCGCCGGGTGCGGCTGTTCATCGACGTCGGCACCAACTGCGAGATCGTACTGAGCGACGGCGACCGGTTGCTGGCCACCGCCGCGCCCGCCGGTCCGGCCTTCGAGGGCGCGGCGATCCGGTGCGGGATGCGAGCGGCGCCGGGCGCGATCGAGGGCGTCACGATCGGCGACGAGGACGTCTCGCTGCAGGTGATCGGTGACGTCGAGCCGGCCGGGCTGTGCGGCTCCGGGCTCGTCGACGCGGTGGCCGCCCTGGTCGGCGCCGGTCTGGTCGACGGCACGGGACGGCTGGCGGACGGCACCGCCGTGCGGTCCCGGCGGCCGCGGCTCGGCGCGCGTCTGGCCAGCGTCGGTGAGGAACGGGTGTTCGTCCTGCGCTGGGCCGGGGACGAGGGCGATCTCGCCCGCGCGGTCTACCTCTCGCAGCGCGACATCCGCGAACTGCAGTTCGCCAAGGCCGCCATCGCCACGGGCTGGCGACTCCTCGTCGAGGAGATGGGGCTGGCGGCCCGGGACGTGCAGCAGGTGCTGCTGGCCGGCTCGTTCGGCAGTTACCTCTCCCCCGCCAGCGCGGTGCGCATCGGCCTGGTGCCGGAGGTGTCGGTGCTGCGGATCGTGAGCGCGGGCAACGTCGCCGGCGAGGGCGCGAAGATGGCGCTGCTGTCGATGCGCGAGCGCGCCGGGGCCCGGACCCTGCTGAAGGAGGTGCGCTACGTCGAGCTCTCGGACCGCCCCGACTTCAATGACCGGTTCATCGACCAGTTGGCCTTCCCCTCCTGAGCCGGGCCCGCCGCGCGTCGCGGTGGTGGCGTGCGGAGCGATCGCCCGGCACGTCGCCGACATCGCGGCGCGGCGCGGCTGGCCCGTGGACGTCCACCCGCTGCCGCCGCTGCTGCACAACCGGCCGTCGCGGATCGCGGCCGCCGTGTCGGCTCGGGTGGGTGAGCTGCGCGACCGGTACGCGGCGGTCGCGGTCGGCTTCGCCGACTGCGGCACGTACGGGGCGCTGCGTGAGGCGTGCACGGAGCTCGGCGTACCGATGCTGTCCGGCGCGCACTGCTACGACGTGTTCGCCGGCGCCCCGCGGCTGGCCCGTCTGCTCGACGACGAGCCCGGCACGTACGTGCTGACCGACTTCCTCGCCGCGTCGTTCGCGCACACGGTGATCGCCGAGCTGGGCCTGGACCGCCATCCCGAGCTGCGCGACGACTACTTCCGGCACTACCGCCGGGTGATGTGGCTGGCCCAGCACCCCACGCCCGGCCTGCGCGCGGCCGCCGAGGCGGCGGCTGCGGTCATCGGGCTGCCGCTGGAGGTCGTCGTGGTCGGAGACTCCGGCCTCGAACGCGACCTCGCGGGGCTGCTCGCGTCAGCGGCCGGACCGGGTTGAGCCGACATGTGCCGCCGATCGCCCGCACAGCTCGCCGAGCTGCCGCTGTCGCCACCGTTCGGCCTCGGCGACCTGGTTGAAGGTGAACAGGTGCAGGCCGACCACCCCGGAGCCGGGCCCGGCGAGCATGCGGGTCGTGCGCCGCAGCAGGCGTTCGGGCGAGTACCCACCCGGCCTGGCCAGCCGCGCGAACCACGAGGTGTGCGTGGTGAGGAACCTGGTCGACTCGCCGACGCCGATCCTGGTGGCCGTCGCGAGCAGCTTGGCGGTCTCCACGGGGCCGGCGACACCGAGCTGAACGGGCAGGATGACCCCGCGTCGGCGGATCCGCGCGATCCAGGTGGCGAGGGCCGCCGGGTCGAAGCACAGGTTGCTCACGATGTAGCCGGCGTGCACCCGCTTGTCCCACATGGCCTGCACGGTGAGGTCGTCGCCGATCGCGGGATGGCTCTCCGGGTACCCGGTGATGCCCACCCGCCGGAACGGACGGCCGGCCCTCGTCAGCTCGGCGAGGACGGGCAGCGCGGCGTCGTAGCGACCGGCGGGCGGGTCCGCGTCGCCGGCCGGCACGAAGACGTCCTCGACGCCGGCCCGGCACATCCGGTCGACGATCTCGGCGAGGTGGACCTCGTCCCGGATCAGCCGGGCGGACAGGTGTGGCACGGTGCGGTAGCCGTGTGCCCGCAGCCGCTCGGTCAGCGCGAGGGTCGCTTCCAGACCCTTTGCCGGCGAGGCGGTGACGGTGACCGTGAGGTGCCGCGGGACTGCCGCCAGCACCTTCTCCTCGATGCTCGGCGTGGGGATCACCTCGTAGCGCACCCGCGTCAGGAGGTCCGCCAGGACGCCCTCGTGCTCCGTGCGACTGCCCCGCATCGCTCACCTCGCCCCGATCGAGGGTCGCTGTTCGATGTTGCTTTCTCCGCAACCAGGTGCATGATAGGCAACATCGAGGCAGAAGTCACGTCGCTGCGATCCGTTCGTCCCTGCCTGCCGCCCCCGGGAGCTCATTGATGACCTTCCCCTCCGACCTGCAGATCGCCCGTTCCGCGGCCCTGAAGCCGCTGACCGACATCGCCGCCGAGATGGACATCGGCCCGCACCTGCTCGAGCCGTACGGCGAGCACGTCGCGAAGATCAAGCTGAAGGCGATCGACGAACTGGCCGACCGGCCGGCCGCGCGGTACGTGGTGGTCTCCGCGATCACTCCCACACCACTCGGCGAGGGCAAGACCACCACCACCGTCGGGCTCGGGCAGGCCATGCGGCGCATCGGCCGCCGCGCCACGGTCGCCATCCGCCAGCCGTCGATGGGGCCGACCTTCGGGATCAAGGGCGGCGCCGCCGGCGGCGGCTACTCCCAGGTCGTCCCGATGGAGACGCTGAACCTGCACCTGACCGGCGACTTCCACGCCGTCACCGCCGCCCACAACCTGCTCTCCGCGATCCTGGACAACCACCTGTTCCAGGGCAACGAGGCCGGCCTCGACCAGCACGCCATCACCTGGCGCCGCGTCCTCGACGTCAACGACCGGGTACTGCGCAACGTCATCGTCGGACTCGGCACCCACACCGACGGCATCCCCCGCCAGACCGGATTCGACATCACCGCGGCGTCCGAGGTGATGGCCATCCTCGCCCTGGCCCGCTCGCTGTCCGAGATGCGCCGACGACTCGGCCGCATCGTGATCGGTTACACCGACGACCGCAGACCGGTCACCGCCGAGGACATCGGCGGCGCCGGCGCCATGGCCGCCCTCCTCCGCGACGCCCTCAAGCCCAACCTGCTCCAGACGTGCGAGAACACCCCGGTCCTCGTGCACGCCGGCCCGTTCGGCAACATCGCCCACGGCAACTCCTCCGTGGTGGCCGACCTGATCGCCATCCACGCCGGCGACTACCTGGTCACCGAGGCCGGATTCGGCGCCGACATGGGCGCCGAACGCTTCTTCAACATCAAGTGCCGCGCGTCCGGCCTCACCCCGGACGCCGCTGTCGTCGTCGCCACCGTCCGCGCGCTCAAGGCGCACTCGGGCCGGCACCACATCGTGGCCGGCAAGCCCCTGCCCGAGGCGCTGTTCGCCGAGAACCCCGACCAGGTGCACGCCGGCGGGGCCAACCTGCGCAAGCAGATCGAGAACATCGGGCTGCACGGGGTGACCCCGGTGGTCGCGATCAACGCCTTCCCTGGTGACCACCCGTCCGAACATGCCGCCATCGCCGAGATCGCCGGATCGATGGGCGCCCGCGCCGCGGTGTGCACCCACTTCGCCGACGGTGGCGCCGGCGCCACCGAGCTGGCCGAGGCCGTCGCCGAGGCGGCACAGGAGCCGTCGGCCTTCCGGTACCTCTACCCCGACGACGCCCCTCTCCGGGACAAGATCGAGACGGTGGCCCGGCAGGTATACGGCGCCGACGGCGTCGACTACGACCTCGCCGCCGCCCGCCAGCTCGACGCCTACGAGCGCAACGGCTTCGGCCGGTTACCGGTGTGCATCGCCAAGACCCACCTGTCGATCTCGTCGGACCCCACGCTGAAAGGCGCCCCCACCGGCTGGCGGCTCCCGGTCCGCGAGGTCCGGGCCTCGGTCGGCGCCGGGTTCGTCTACCCCATCTGCGGCGACATGCGCACCATGCCCGGACTCGGCACCCGGCCCGCCGCGCACCGGATCGACATCGACGCCGAGGGCAACATCGTCAACCTGTCGTAGCCGGCGCAGAGCGCGCGATGAGCTACGAGAGGCGCAGATCTGCTGCGTTGTCAGCGCCCGAGCGTCACGCCGACGAGTCCGGCCCTGGCGTCGGCGGCTTGGACCGTGATCCTTCCGCGGTGCGAGACCTCTACCTGGTAGAAGGATGATCCGCCAGGCACGTTCAGCACGGTGATGGGGAAGGTGCAGCCGCCCTCGGCCGCGGAGCCCCGACCGAGATGGCCGGTGCCGACGACAGTCCCGGATGCGTCGTAGACGGTCACGGAGGTACCCAGGGTGATATCGCTGTAGCCTCCGCTGCCCTCGCACCCCGACACGGGGTCCTGGACCACGGTCCCGGTGAGCTCAAAGGTCCCACGCAACGCGAACGAAGGAGGGCGCGTCGGAGTCGGGGCGACCGGGGCCGCGGCAGGGGTAGGGCGTGCCACCGAGCCGGCGTCGGCGCCGGCTGAGCCGGCGATGGTCCAGGCAGCACCGACGATGCCTGCTCCGGCAGCCAAGCCGGCGAGGAAGATCCAGATCGGCCGCCAGGCCGCGCCGGCACGAGGCCCGCCACCGACAGAGGTGGGCGGACCAGGTGTGGCCGCAAAGGGCGGTCCGACGGGCTGACGCTGGGTCGGCACGACAGGAGGGCCGGCAGGCGGGGAACCGGCTCCACTCATCCAAGGGTGATTCGGACTGGTCACGATGTGCGCTCCGGCGTCGGTCCTCAACCGGAGTCCACCATGTGGCACCGGACGTTACAGCGTTCGCACCAAGCTGTCGCGCTACGTCGACGGCCCGTTACAGCAGCAAGGTCTTGTCTGCGGCGGGCGCGCCCGGCGCGATCGACGCTGGCAGTCCACGCGGATCGATCAGGGCTGCAGTTCGTCGAGCACGAGGGGAGCCTCGTCCAGGATCTCCCGAGCCAGGAATCCCAGCTGCGTGATCCGGGCTCCCAGCCGCTCCCCCGCCGTCGTGTGCACGTGGGCGCCCCAGCACGCCGCCTGCGCCGGTGAAGCGCCACGAGCCAGCAGCCCGGCCACCAGACCGGACAGCACGTCGCCGCTGCCCGACGTGCCGAGTCCGATGTGCCCGCTCTCGTCGACCCAGAGCCGGCCGTCGGGGTCCGCGATGTGGCCGAAGAGGGACACCACAGCGTCGTACTTCGCGGCGGCCGAGCGCGCCGCCTCCGCGAGGTCGTCGAGCTCGTGGCGGTCACGTTCGAGCAGCGCGGCCGCCTCCGCGACATTGGGGGTGAGGACGACGCGGCCGGCGACCGGGGCCACGGTCTCCGGCCGCAGGCCGCGCAGGGCGTAGGCGTCGAGGACGACCATCGCCTCCTGGCCCACCTTCTCGACCAACCGCGCGACCAGGCGCTGGGTCTCCTCGACGCCGAACAGACCGGGACCGATCAGGACGGCCTGCGCCGAACCGAGCAGGTCGGAGAGGAAGTCCACGGCCGTATCGGAGACGGAGCCCTTGTCCGTCTCGGGTACCGACAGGGCCAGGGCCTCCGGGACGTTGATCCCCACCGCGGTCGCCACCGATTCCGGCCCGGCCAACTGCAGGACGCCCGCCCCGACCCGCAGCGCACCGACGCCGGCGAGCAGGAGCGCGCCCGGCGTCCCGCGGCTGCCCCCGACGACCAGGACGGTTCCACGCGCGCTCTTGTCACCCCGCTCGGGCTCGGGCAGCGGCCAGCCGCGCAGGAAAGCCGGTGTGACGACCCGGCGATCAGGCGGGATCGGAGTGGACATCGGGCTCCGTCGTGGGTGAGGCACCGTGCTCGTCGAGCATCTCGGTGGCGTTGAACACGACGAGCCGCAGGCCGTCAGCGGCGTCGCGCTCGAAGATGGTCACGGAGCAGTTGGCCAGGGTGGTCGAGCGCGCGATCGTCATCAGCTCGGCCTCGGAAAGCCCCTCGACGATGTACCGGGTGAGCAGGATCGGCGCCTCGTGGGTGAACCACACGACCCGATCCCCGGTGAGGTCGAGACTCGCGTCGCCGAGCACCGAGCGCAACCGCAGCGCGACGTCGGCCCAGGACTCGCCTCCGGGCGGCCGGTAGTAGAACTTCCCCAGTCGGCGACGCCGGGCCGACTCGTCCGGATGCCGGGCCTCGATGCCGGCTTTCGTGTGCAGATCGAGCACGCCCAGCTCACGGTCGCGCAACCGTTCGTCCACGTACAGCGGCACCGCCCCCAGCGCAGCCGTCGCCTCGCGCGCGGTGTCCAGGGCCCGGCGGTACGGCGAGGACATGGCGGCGGTGGCCCGCTGGTCCGCGGGCAGGCCGGCCAGCCACTTCGCCAACGCGCTCGCCTGCCGTCGTCCCAGATCGGAGAGCGGCACGTCCGCATCCCGCTCGGCCAGGTCGAGCAGCTCGGCACCACCGCTCTCGGCCACCTCGCGAGCGACGTTGCCGGTGCTCTCGGCATGTCGCACGAGCCACAGAGCGGCGGGGCCATTCCGGCGCATGTCCAGGAGCTACCCGCGGGCAGGGCCTGGAAACCGGGCGCGACAGAGCTCCGTGGGTGCCGACAGGGCCCGTTCAGGGCCGTCGCCGGCCGAGCGTGAACCGCCCCCTCCGGTCCGCCGACCCGTCGAGGGCATCTACCAGGCGACCGCCCGCGTACCGGCTGTCGCCCCGCCTCGTCGGACGGATCGGCCTGCGCAGGAAGCAGGACGAGCTGAGCCTCGGCTACCTGGTCGACCTCGTCGAGGAGGTGCAGGTGGACATCGCCGCGCTCGACCGCACCGCGCCCGAACTGCCGTCGCTCGGCGTCGAGGAGGAGAGCCCGGAGTCGACCATCGTGTCGTTGTCCCGCTCCCCCTTCGACCGGGAGGAGGCGATGACCGGCACGAGCATCCGGGGCGTGCTGCACACGTTCTGATCGCCGGCGATCGCCAACCTGGCCGATCACCTCGAGGGCCGCCCACTCACGCCCCTGTGCGGTTGCACCTCCCGGCAGATGCGGGAGCAGGTCCTCATCGACACCCCGCCTGATTGAGCGCCTGGCGCCCGGTGTGGCTCGATATCGGCGCGCCGGGCATACCGGAGGGGATCCTCGCCGAGTGACGGCAGCGGTCGGGTGAGCGCCGGACCGGCCGTCCCGGGTGGATCCGTCGAGTACTCAGACCTCCTCGAGCGCCTCGCCCACGCCCTGGGCGAGGCGCCAGTGCTGCTGGTCGGCCAGCACATGCCCCGCAGCCACGGTCAGCGCGATCGGCCATTCCACGATCTCGAACACGGCGAGCAGCCCGAGCCCGGCGTAGAAGGCCAGCTTCTCGCGCGGCGGGAGGACCACCGAGCCCAGGACGGGCATCTCGACGACCGTCCCGACCTGCTTCTGGATCCTGTCGGTTCTCGACTCCACCATGAGCGCCGCCTCCAGCGGGCCATGATGCCCGCGGGTCGCGGCTCCTGGCTACCCACGTCGCGGGCGGCCGCCTGCCGAATAGACCGCTCCGACGCGGGTAGCCGCCTGGGTCCCCCATCCCCTGGACCCCCTGAGGAGGAGCGCGTGGCACTCAGCAACCCCGCGGACCTGTTCCTGTACGAGCTGTCCGCCTGCTACGACGCCGAGAACAAGGACACCCGGATGAAGGGTCAGATCGCGGGCCAGATCCGCGAGGGCACCCTGGCGCAGGAGCTGCGCAACGAGCAGACGAAGGGCCAGCAGAAGATCAAGAACCTGGACGCGTGCTTCCAGGCGCTGGGAGCCTCGCGGCAGGACGTGCCGTGCCTGGCCGTCGACGGCATGCAGTCGGAGTTCCAGCAGTTCATGGAGCAGCAGCCGGCGCCGGAGGTGTTCGAGATGTACACCGTCGGCGCCGCGTTGAAGCTCGCGGCGTTCCAGAGCGCGTCCTACAAGGGCCTGGTCGACAAGGCCATGCTCATGGGACAGACGCAGTGTGCACAGCTCCTGCAGACCAACCTGGTCCAGGTGGACGAGTCGGCGGGCCATTTCGAGCGGCTCGGCCACGAGGTCAGCCAGCAGACGCTCGTCGCACACTGACCGGTCGGCCACAGCGGCCTCGCCGGTGTCGGCACCTCTTCGGCGCCAGCACCGGCGAGTCCGTCTCAGCTCGATGTCGTGCGGACCGGCCGGGCGGCCTGTGGGCCGCGGATGGTACGGCGCCACACCTTCGCCCGGGAAGACCGCGAACGGCTCAACCGACCGTCCCGTGCGCGGCAGCCGCGATCGCAGGTTACGCCGTGCAGACGTGCCGGCCGCCGTTCGCAGATGCCCCACTCTCGGCCGCTTCCGGCGGACCGGGATGAGGGCCATCGTGGTCTCGTGCGTGACCGAAGGGCCCCATACACAGCCGATCAGCGCAGCTCAGCCTGCTACCGGCGGCACCGGACCCGACGGCGATGCAACGGTCCGGCCATGGGCTCGGAGCAACTGGCCGAAGGAGGCCCACGATGCAGGAGTTCGAGAGGGGCACGGTCCGGGCGAACCACCTGACGTTCGAGTACCTGGCGATGGGGGACGGTCCGCTCGCGCTGTGCGTCCACGGCTTCCCCGACTCGCCGTACACCTACCGTTACCTGCTCCCCGCGCTCGCCGACGCCGGGTTCCGGGCCGTGGCGCCGTTCAACCGCGGGTTCGCACCCACCCAACTCCCGGACGACCGCCACCACGTGCACACCAGCACGATGGTCACCGATCAGATCGCGTTGCACGAGGCACTCGGCGGCGATGCGGACGCGATCCTCATCGCGCACGACTGGGGCGCGGTCGGGGCGTGGGGAGCGGCCGGCAAAGAGCCGGACCGCTGGCGGCGCTGCGTCATCGTCAACATCCCGCCCTTCGCGATCTTCGGCGAGAACATCGTCAAGTACGACCAGATCAAGCGATCCTTCTACTTCTGGTACTTCCAGATGCAGCGGGTGTGCGAGGACGTGATCGCGACCGACGACTTCGCGTTCATCGACAACATCTGGTCGGACTGGTCCCCGGGCTACGACGCCACCGAGGACCTGCCGAAGGTCAAAGACTGTATACGCGAACCAGCGCACTTCCAGGCCGCGCTCGGCTACTACTGGGGCCAGTTCGATCCCACCCGGTTCGGCTCACCGGAGTGGGTGGCGGAGCAGGCGGCGGCATGGGGCTACGACATCACCCAGCCGACGCTCTACCTGCACGGCACCCAGGACGGTTGCCACGGCATGGACCAGGAGCAGGTGGACCGGGTGCCGCGGCACTGCGGCCCGCGGTCACAGTCCGAGCTGATCGAGGGCGTCGGCCATTTCATGCTCGTGGAACGCCCGACGGAGATCAACAAGCGGATCCTGGGGTTCTTGGACGCCGGAGGTTAGGGCCTCTGAAGCACGACGCACGCTCGCCGATGTGGAAGGGACCGAGCGCGACGCGCGACGGCAGGGCATGCGGCGGTCGGCCACGGACCGGTCTCCGTCGCGCCCATTGCGACCGCGTCCTCGATCGACGAACACAGCGAGCCGGCCGGCCGGCACCCGTCGCCCGGCACATCCTGACGGCGAGTGAAAGCGGTCCCCCGGTGGTAACCCGCACACGCCGGTGGCCCGGCCACCCCACGGGCGAAGGGATGTGGTGCAGATGATGACGGTCGTCACGCAGGTCACGCTCAAGACGGGCTGCGAGCCCGAGTGGGATGCCGCCATGCGGGAACGGCTGTCGTCCGCACGGGGGCGGCCCGGCTGGATCGGCGGGCAACTGCTCATCCCGCTCGACGCGCACAACAAGCGGGCAGTGATCGGGACCTGGGAGAGCCGGGCCGACTGGGAGGCCTGGCACGAGGACGAGACGTTCGCCGAGACCCGCAAGCGGATGGACGGCCTGCAGGAGGGCCGCAGCGAGATGGTCTGGTACGAGGTCATCGCCGAGGCGCGAGCCTGACGAAGTCGGGTCGGCACGGTGTCCGCGCCATCGACGTGCAGCCGTGGGCGGCACCGGCGCCACGAGGGCGGAAGCCCCCTCCGTTCCATCAGAAGCGGCAGGCGCCGACGCCGACCTCCTGCGTGCGGGCGATCGCGCCCTCGACACCGGGGCGAACCTGTTCAGCGGTGAGCGCGTAGCCGGTGCCGTTCTCCCCGGGGTCGGCGGCGAAGACGACGCCACCGACGAGGCCGTCGCTGGTGACGAAGGGCCCGCCCGAGTCCCCGCGTTCCACGGCAGCGGTGAGGACGAGGATCTCGCGTCGCACGCTGCCCTCCCCGTAGATGTCGCGTCCCACCGCCTCCATCCGGCCCTGCACGGTCGCCGGACGCACCACCATCTGCGACTGTCCGCCGGGGAACCCGAGGGTGGACCCCTCGCTCCCCCGCGTGGCGGGGGTGTCGGTCCAGCCGATCGCGGGCGCGGAGACGCCCGGAGCCGAGAGGACGGCGATGTCGAGCGCGGGGTCGAAGTGGATCGCGACCGCGGCGTGCTCGCCCGCGGCGTCACGAACGCGCAACTGGTCGAAGCCCGCGATCACGTGGGCGTTCGTGACGATGAACCCGGGCCGGGTGACGAACCCCGACCCCGCGCCGATCGTGGTGCCGCAGCCGAGCGCTCGGATCTGCACCGTGCTCGGCCGGCCGGCAGCGGCCGCTGCCCGCACCGCCTCGTCGGCCGCGGGTGGCGCGGGCTGCGCCGTGATCGCGCGGCCCGGGCCCGCGAACACCTGCGGAAAGCCCTGTTCGTCGAGGTAGGTGGCGATACGGCCGACGACGTCGGGGGGAGGCGGCAGCGCGTCGTCGAGGGCGCGGACGACCTGCGAGTTGCGCACCTGCTGCGCGAGGCCGGTGAACGGGCCCTGAGCCAGCGCGCCCGACAGCAACCAGACGACGAGCAGGAAGCCGAGAGCGCCGATCCCCACGCCCGCGACCCGGTCGGCCACACCCACCCCGAGGCCGTGCACGGCACGGTGCAGGCGCATGCCGATGCCCACACCGATGCCCTGGCCGACCAGGGCCGCGACGAGGAGCACGGCGAGGGTCAGGAACGCGCCCCCCGGACCCGGCCCGTCGACGAACAGACCGGCGATCCGCGGCGCCGCCCACACACCGACGAGCAACCCGAGCGCGAGACCACCGAACGCGGTGACCTGGGAGACCGCCCCCAGCCGCCACCCCCGCACCGACACGTAGAGGAGCAGCACCAAGAGCACGGCGTCCAGCACGTTCAGGTCGAGCCCACCGCTCTCCACACGGCTACCTTTCTCCTTTCCGCCCTGGTCAGGGGATCATGGGCGTGGTCTCCGGCTCCTCGTCCCGGCCGGGCCGCTCGACCGTCCGGACGAGGGCGTCCGGGACCCGGTGGTCCACTCCGTCGACCCTGGCCGATCTCGTTGAGAGAACTGCGCTGAACTCCCCGGGCTTCCCGGAGTTGGCCGGCCCCGTGATCCGCGGGACCGTCGTCGCGGCAGCAAGCTGCCGGATTTCGATCGGATACCGAGCGAGTGGCCGGAGCCGCGGGAAGACAACGAATTCGACTGCGGACGCACCGGCGACCTCCCACACC
This sequence comes from Pseudonocardia bannensis, assembly GCF_012911875.1. Classification (GTDB taxonomy): domain Bacteria; phylum Actinomycetota; class Actinomycetes; order Mycobacteriales; family Pseudonocardiaceae; genus Pseudonocardia; species Pseudonocardia bannensis. The sequence continues at coordinate 27,445 of NZ_JAAXKZ010000004.1, forward strand.
GGACACCCCGACGCCGAGCCACCTCGAAGCCGGGTTGACCGGATCCGGGAACCGGCGAATAATGATATTGATCAAATTGGAGGTAATGACATGCTGTGGTACTGCAGGTTCAAGTGGCACTCGCACACCACGGCCGAGGCGTTGCGACGCCGGATCCTCGAACAGGACGCCGCCGGCACGAACCATCCGGAGAGAATTCGGGGTTGGTACGATTTGGCCGGCGGCGGGGCAGGATTCATGCTGATAGAGACCGACGAACCGCGGGAACTCACAGATATGCTCCAACCGTATATGGACCTCCTCACCTGGGATGTGCACGCGGTCGCCGAGCAGCCGTCATACGAGGCAATAGTCGAATCATTCCGCCAGAAGGCCGCAGAAGGCGCCGACTGAGGCCGCACGCATCGGGTCGAGGCGGAACTGGCTGACGGCCGGGCCGCGGATCAGGGTCGAGCGCGAAACTCGGGTGAGAACGCCGCAGGTGCCGCTGCCCTCAACCACGGCCGATGAACGGCATGGTCGTGGCGGTGATCGTCAGGAATTGCACGTTCGCCTCGACCGGCAACCCGGCCATGTAGAGCACGGCGTCGGCCACGTGCCGGGCATCGAACGTGGGCTCGGGGACGATGCGGCCGTCGGCCTGCCGCGCGCCACCGGCGATACCGGCGGTCATCTCGGTGGCGGCGTTGCCGATGTCGATCTGCCCGCAGGCGATGCGGTAGGGCCTCCCGTCGAGCGACAGCGACTTGGTCAGCCCCGTCATCGCGTGCTTGGTCGCGGTGTATGCGGCACTGCCCGGCCGCGGCGCGTGCGCGGAGATCGAACCGTTGTTGATGATGCGCCCGCCCTGCGGCTCCTGCGCCCGCATCGCCGCGAACGCCTCGCGGGCGCACAGGAACGCGCCGGTGAGGTTGGTGTCGACGGTGGCCCGCCACGCGTCCACCTCGATCTCGTCGACCGTGCCGGACGGTCCGAACGTGCCGGCGTTGTTGAACAGCAGGTCGACCCGGCCCCACTCCCGGCGCGCCGTGGCGAAGAGTGCCGCCACCGACGCCGAATCGGCCACGTCGGTCGGGATCACCAGCGCGGCCGGATCGTCCGCCGCCGTCTCGTACAGCGCGTCCTTCCGCCGCCCGGCCAGCGCCACGCGGTACCCGGCGCTCAGCAGCGCCTGCGCCACGGTCCGTCCGATGCCCGACCCCGCGCCGGTCACGACGGCCACCTGCGACTGCTGAGGGTTCGCGTCCACGCCACCACCCTGCACGACGGCCGCCCCGGCGCAAGCCTCCCGAGAGTGGGGGTCGGCCGCCGGCCGGCGGAATCCGACGGCTGCTCGGGTAGCAGGGCCCTGCCGGTCCCGGCCGAGCCCCTGCCGCCGGGCTCAGCTACCCGACTCGTACTTGAACGAGATGGCCAGGCGGACCCGGTAGCCGGTGATCTGGCCGTTCTCGATCGTGACGTCCTGGCGGACCACTTCGGCGACGCGGAGTTCGCGCACTGTCTCCGCAGCCGTCTCGACCGCGCTGCGCGCGGCCGCCTCCCACGACTCGTTGCTCACTCCGATGACTTCGGTGACGCGGTAGACGCTCATCCGCTCGCTCCTGCTGGTGGCACGTGGGCCCGGCGGTACGGCCGGCCGACGAGAGCTCGCGAGGCCGCGACGCCCCGCACCCCTACTCGCGGTGGGCGTGAGATGCGTTACACAAAGCTGCGCGGGGCCGTCGAGCGCTCGCCCCAGAAGTCGCCGTGTTCGTCAATCGGCAGAGCGTGACGTCATCGAGGACATCGTCTCCGGTGAGGTCGCCTGCGGGGCGTCCGGCAACAAGGGCGTGTGAGATTAGTTCGTAACTGCGGCCGTCGTGGTCAAGCATGAAGGCCCCTAGGCCGACGGGTGGGTCCTCCAATCCGGTCAACGTCTGCAGGCGCGTCCCCATCATGCTGCGTACCTGCATGCTTGTACACGAATTCCAGGTGCTCGCACGCGCATCTTTCGTCGATCGAGAGACCGGAAGGCGGCGGATCGCCGCGCACTGGAGCGCTGCCGTGCGAGACGAATCGCGTGTATCCACGACACCTCATGAGCACTACTCAGGCTCGGCGATGCGGGCGGGGTCCCAGCCGGTAGTGGTCGGCTTGCCGGAGAACCCGCAGCCCGGCATCGACGGGATCACCAGATGGAAAGCGTCCTCTGCGCGGCCGCCGTGTGCCGTCGGCCGGTGAGCGGACCGACGACCTCGAGCAGCTCGATGATCGAGCCGGGCATCCGTGCATGACGATGAGCGGCAACGCATGTTCATGTTCCGAACGAACATGAACGAAATGAATGTCCACCCCGTCGATCTCGGTCATGAACTGCGGCAGGGCATTGAGTTCTGCCTCGCACTCGCGCCAGTCGTAATCTGCGACAATAGCGCGCGAGTTCCTGAATCGTCGCGAGCTGCAGGCCTTGCGACGCATCCGTGACCGTCTCCCGTTCAGGCCACTGCGTCGCTTCTGTGCGCCTGCGCAATCCGGCCGGGTCCGCTTCCGGAACAGTACCAGCGGCACCGTCACCGTCGGCGCTTCTGGGACCAGAGCCAGCCCGGTCCGGGCCCTCGGGGGGCACCAGGGCCGGCTGGCCTCTCCCGACACGTGGGGAGCCGGGATGATCGACGACTCCGTCGATGACTTCCAGCGTCGAGCCCCTCGGCCTCACAGCCGGCGCCCGAACGCGAGCCGGGAGCCGGGCTGTTCATCCGAGGCCGCCGTGGCGCCGGGCTTCCCGACCCGGGCTCGTCCAGGCCTTCGCTACACCGACCGGCCGTTCCGGCACCCACGTTCAGCGCAAGATGCTCCTGGCTTGCCCCTGGTCAAGGAGGATCGGGCACGAGGTCCGCCTCACCGGGCGGGTACCGGTCCTCCTACAGGCTCGGACCAGGCCGTTCGGTGGTGGGCGGCACTGGGATCGAACCAGTGACCTCTTCTGCGTGAAGCACTCGGCCGAAGGAGCGGACAGACGAGAACGCGCAGGTCAGCAGCCGATCGTCCTCCGTGAACGTACGTGCCACGGTGCCCGCGGATGGCCCGGTCGTCACGCAGTTGGACACTCGGTTCGCCGGCTCGCCAAGCACGTGCCGGCCCGCTGCATGAGGCGCCTCTACCTGCCACCAATCAATGCACGGCGTGAGTGACGATCGACGTCAGCGCGAGCCCGGCCCATCCACGAGCTACGGGTTGCGCCTGCGCATTGACGACCACGGTGCCGTCACGGCGCGACGCGTAGATGCACCACCGGTGTAGCGGACCGTCCGATAGCTACCCTGCTCGCGCGACAGCTCGGTGACGTTGCCGGTGCCGCTGCCATCAAGGAGATGCTTCAGGGCCCGCCTTGAACAAGCCGGTGAACTCGTGGCGATCACGTTTCGGGAGGCTCCGCATGAGGTCGAGCAGCATCCCGATGATCGACTGGACTGCCTTCCACTGCTGGCATTGCTGTGGACAAACGACCGCATTCACTCGATAAGGTCGAGTGCCGGCAACTAATACTTGATTGGTTCAAGAACCTGCGCCACACTTCGGAGCGTGCCAACGACGTCGCACTTCGAGGGCATGCTGCGCGGGGTCGGTCTGCGTGTGACGCGCCCGCGGGTAGCGGTGCTGTCCGCGGTGCACGCCCATCCGCACGCCGACACGGCCTCGATCATCGGTGCCGTTCGCGAGAATCTCGGCGAGGTGTCCCACCAGGCCGTCTACGACGTGTTGCACGCGTTGACCGCCGCGGGCCTGGTGCGGTGCATCCAGCCGCCGGGCTCCGTGGCGCGTTACGAGTCGCGGGTCGGGGACAACCACCACCACGTCGTGTGCCGGTCGTGCGGCGCAATCACGGATGTCGACTGCGCGGTCGGCTATACCCCCTGCCTGACGGCCGCCGACGACTCGGGCTACGAGATCGACGAAGCCGAGGTCATCTACTGGGGCCGATGTCCTGAGTGTGTCGCAGCAACTTCTGCCGGGTCCGGCGGCTGATTGCAACCACGCAGCGCTCGCCACCAGCAGAGCAACGCAGCCTCGGATCCAGCGCAACCAATCAGTAGCTACCAGCCATCCGAAGAATCAGCGAGACAGGAGAAGGACCGACGTGTCTGAGAGCGTCAGCGAAAGCGAGAACCCGGCAATCCCCTCCCCGACTCCCACGTCGACTCGGCCCAGGTCGAACCGGGACTGGTGGCCGAACCAGCTGGAACTTCAGGTTCTCAACCAGCACTCGCCCCGGTCCAACCCGATGGGCGAGGACTTCAACTACGCCGAGGAGTTCAAGACCCTCGACGTCGAAGCGCTGAAGCGCGACCTCGTCGAGGTGATGAGGACCTCGCAGGACTGGTGGCCGGCCGACTACGGGCACTACGGGCCACTGTTCATCCGGATGAGTTGGCACGCCGCGGGGACGTACCGCATCCACGATGGCCGGGGCGGTGGCGGCCAGGGTGCGCAGCGCTTCGCCCCCCTCAACAGCTGGCCCGACAACGCGAGCCTCGACAAGGCGCGCCGGCTGCTCTGGCCGGTCAAGGAGAAGTACGGCCGGAAGATCTCCTGGGCCGACCTGCTGGTCCTCGCCGGCAACGTGGCCCTCGAAGACATGGGGTTCGAGACGTTCGGCTTCGCCTTCGGCCGGGAGGACATCTGGGAGCCCGAGGAGATCTTCTGGGGCCCTGAGGACACGTGGCTCGGAGATGAGCGCTACAGCGGCGACCGGGAGCTCGCCGAACCTTTCGGCGCCGTGCAGATGGGCCTGATCTATGTGAACCCGGAGGGGCCGAACGGCAACCCGGACCCGCTCGCGTCGGCCCGCGACATCCGGGAAACCTTCGGCCGGATGGCGATGAACGACGAGGAGACGGCCGCGCTCATCATCGGCGGCCACACGTTCGGCAAGTGCCATGGCGCGGTCGACCCCAGCTACGTCGGCCCGGAGCCCGAGGGCTGCCCGGTCGAGCACCAGGGTCTCGGCTGGAAGAACACCTTCGGCACCGGCGTGGGCGTCCACGCGATCACCAGCGGACTCGAGGGCGCCTGGACCAACGAGCCGACGAAGTGGGACAACGGGTACCTGGAGAACCTCTACAAGTACGACTGGGAGCTGACGGAGAGCCCCGCCGGCGCGAAGCAGTGGACGCCGAAGAATCCCGAGGCCCAGGGCACGGTGCCGGATGCCCACGACCCGTCGCAGCGGCACGCCCCGATGATGCTGACGTCGGACATCGCGCTGAAGGTGGACCCGATCTACGGGCCGATCACGAAGCGCTTCTACGAGAACCCGGACCAGCTCGCGGACGCGTTCGCCAAGGCGTGGTACAAGCTGCTGCACCGCGACATGGGACCCGTCTCGCGCTACCTCGGCCCGTGGGTTCCGGAGCCGCAGATCTGGCAGGACCCCGTCCCCCCGGTGGACCACGAACTGATCGGGGACGCGGACATCGCTGCCCTCAAGCAGAAGGTCCTCGCGTCGGGCCTGTCCGTCTCCCAGTTGGTCTCCACCGCCTGGGCGTCGGCGGCCAGCTTCCGCGGCACCGACAAGCGTGGCGGGGCCAACGGGGCGCGGATCCGCCTCGCGCCGCAGAAGGATTGGGAGGCCAACAACCCGGCCGAGCTGGACAAGGTGCTGCAGACCCTTGAGCAGATCCAGCAGAACTTCAACAGCTCGCAGTCCGACGGGAAGAAGGTCTCGCTCGCCGACCTGATCGTCCTGGCCGGGTGCGCGGGCGTCGAGAAGGCGGCGAAGGACGCCGGACACGACATCACGGTCCCGTTCACGCCGGGGCGCACCGACGCCTCGCAGGAGCAGACCGACGTGGAGTCGTTCGCCGTGCTGGAGCCGAAGGCAGACGGATTCCGCAACTACCTCCGGGCCGGCGTGAAGCTGCCGGCGGAGACCCTGCTGGTGGATCGGGCGTACATGCTGAACCTCAGCGCTCCCGAGATGACGGTCCTGGTCGGCGGCATGCGGGCCCTGAACGCCAACTCCGGGCAGACCCAGCACGGCGTCTTCACCGACCGGCCCGAGACGTTGACCAACGACTTCTTCAGGAACCTGCTCAGCATGGGCACCGAGTGGAAGGTCTCCGAGGCGGAGAACGTGTACGAGGGTCGGGACCGCGCCACGGGCGAGGTCAAATGGACTGCCACCGCCGTCGACCTCGTCTTCGGCTCGAACTCCCAGCTGCGTGCCATCGCGGAGGTCTACGCGTGCGCCGACGCGAAGGAGAAGTTCGTGCGTGACTTCGTGGCCGCGTGGGACAAGGTCATGAACCTCGACCGGTTCGACCTCGCCTGATCCCGATGTCCAGGTCGGCCGCTCGCCGGCCGACCTGGACATCCTCGGCCGGATGCCCCTTCCCCTTCCATCCCGTCACCGGACGAACCCCCTGCGGGCAGATGCCGACGCCACGCCGGCCTCGACGGCAGCGACGCGCTCAAGCGCCTGGGCGACAGCCTCGACGGCCCGCAAATTGCGGTGACAGCCGTGCCCGAGCTGTTCGCTCCGGGTTTGCTCCGCCCACGCGAGGTGTCCGAGCGCCATCCCGAAGACCTCTCCGCCCGGCGAGGCATGCGCGATTGGCTGCCAGGCTCTTACCGAATGACGAGCGACCAGGGCCGCGGACCTCGCCCCCGTCCCGGCGATCGGTCAGCGCCGGACGTAGGCCGAGCCGATGGTGCCGATCACGAAGCCGTTGCCGTCCGTTTCCTGGAGCGTCGCGGAGGCATCGTCCAGCAGCCGGGAGCACTTCGAGAGCTTCACCGTCGCCGAGGACGTGACCCGGTTCGTACCGGTGGTGAAGGACAGCGAGCGGATCGCGAAGTTGGACCCACACGTCGCGCTGCCGGTGCTCGCCACGAGCCGGCCGGTGAACGGACGTGTCGCGGTGAGGTTGATCGTGACGGTCGTTGCGGCGCGTGGATCCTTGGTGTCGAAGTCCGCGTGCAGCGCCAGGGTGCCTGAGCTGATCGCGGACGGGTAGTTCAGCGGTGACGTCGCGGTGCGGACCTCGCCGGCGTGGGCGGGCGCCGCCAGGACGGTGAGCAGGGCGAGCGCCATGGCCACGCAAGCCGCGGCCATCCGCGAAACGTGGTGGCTCGTCGTAGTCGCCATGGCTTCTCCTCAGCAGGGTCGATCGCGGCCCGACGCTACGAGCGGGGTACTGAGTGGTCCACTGTCCATACGTCCTACGACCCACTGAATCGGCGCGGGCGGCCGGGACCGTTGAGCTTGGTGCCTGACACCGGGGGCACAACCGGGCCGATCCCGCCGATTTTCAGCAGCGCCCGAGGCCCGCTGTCGCCTTCGAAGACCGCGGCGCTCTGCGCATCCAAGTCGATGATCTCGGCCCTGAAGGTATCGACCAGCCCACAGCTGCGAGTCCAGCTGCAACCGAGTCGCCTCGGGCTGCACCGGCGCCGCCAGCCGGCGACGTTCGGTTTGACATGAGTCCCCCTCCTCCGCCCGGGGGAACCCACGAGAAGCAGAGGCGGCTCTGTTGCGTTGACAGGGAGCCAAACACAGTCCCCCGGGTTTTGATCTCAGATCAGACAGCGAGGGCAAGCTCGTCGAAAGCGGCGGCGGAAATTCTGGACGAACGCATGCCCGGCACTGCTCACCCGGGCTGAGTGGAGTCGTTTGAGACGGCGCATTGTGGCAGCGGAGACTTGAGCCGGCCGTGATCGGCTTCTATCGGGTTGTTGGCGTACCGCTCAAGGACGTGGCGGGCGGCGGGCAGCAGCTCATCGAGCACCCGTGGGATGAGCTGTCCGAACCGGTCCACCGCCCGATACAGATGGATCCACCGACCGGCGACCTTCACGTAGGTCTCGTCGACGAACCGCCGACCGCCCGCGGCGTCGCGCAGAGCTGGACGGCGTCGAGGAGCAGCGAGGTGAACCCTTGGTGAACGCAACAAGTGCCCCTCATCGCCCGGCGCCTCGCCGATGGGGGCGACGTCCGCTTCAAGGCCACCGACACCAGCGTCGACGACGTCACCGGCGATCGGCCGACGATCCGGTTCACCCACGACGGCCAGCAGCACCAACTCGACTGCGACTTCGTGATCGGCTGCGACGGCTCACGGACCTGCACGAGGTTCCTCATCCCAGAGGGCGACATCCGCACCGACTTCTTCCGGCAGTACCCCTTCGCCTGGTCCGGCATCCTCGCCGATGCCTGGGTGACACCGCCATCGCCATGTCACACACTGAGCGACGGCAGACTCGACGAGGAGGATCAGCCATGTCGTCATCCCCGGTAGTCGATGCGGACATCGGGGGCGACATCGACGAGGCACGGTCGGTGGCCGGGGCGCTGTACTACCCGCACCATGTCACGCCGCTGGCCGGTGTTCATCGGTTCCGGATGCGGGTCCGGGCGGCGAGCGTCGGCCCGGTCCTGCTCGGCTGGCTGAGCTACGCCAGCGAGGTGGAGATTCGGACCGGGCCGCTGGACACTGCCTACCAGGTCAACGTCGTCACGTCCGGACAGTTGCGCACCGCATCGGGTGAGGAAGAGGTACTGGCCGCTCCGGGTACGGCCGCGCTCTACCGCCCGGACCGCGACACGGTGATGCACGGCTGGAACGAACCCTGCCCGATGGTCGCGGTGAAGATCCCGCACAAGGCGCTGGAACACGAGCTCTCGGACCTGCTGGGGCGACCTGTCGCCGGACCGATCGCGTTCCGGACCGCGCTGGACCTTCGATCCGACGCCGGTCGACAGTGGTCTGCCCTGCTGCAGACGCTCGCCGACCACGTCACCGATGCCGACGCCCTCGCCCGGCATCCGATGATCGCCCCGCACCTGGCCCGCAGCCTGCTGACCGGGCTGCTGGTCATCGCGGACCATCCTTACCGTGCCGAGCTCGACGCTCCGGTCCGCCCGGCGCACCCACGTGCCGTGGCACGGGCTCTCACGTTCATCGAGGAGAGCACCGAGCCCGTGCTCTCCCTGGCCGACGTCGCCGCCCACGCCGGTGTCGGCGTGCGAGCCCTGCAGCAGGGCTTCCGGCGCACCCTGGGCACATCACCCACCCGGTACGTGCGCGAGGTTCGCCTGCGCCGGGCCCACCAGGACCTGCTTGCAGCCGATCCCGCGGTCACCGGCGTCGCCGAGATCGCGCTGCGGTGGGGGTTTGCCCACCTGGGCCGGTTCGCCGAGCGCTACCGCCAGGCCTACGGCGTCCCTCCGTCGGACACTCTTCGCCAACCGCGGTGACACGCGGACGTGCGCGAGCTGGACAGCGCCGTTCGCGCACGGGATCGACCCGCCGTCCACCTCAGGCAATGGTGTGATCATGAGCACACTCGAGTCCGCAGGCCCCGTCGTCGGCTGTCCGCTCGGCGACGACTTCGACCCTTTCGAGGGAGCCCCGCACGCTTTCCTGGCCCGGGCCCGCCGGGAACGCCCGGTGTTCTTCCACACCGGGCTGGGCGCCTACGTCCTCACCCGGTATGCCGACTGTCAGTGGGTGCATAGTGCCACCGAGGGGGTGAGCGCTCAGCCGGCGCTGTTGAGCCACCTCAACGTGACGCCGATCCCGGAGGCAATGAGGATCCTCGACGAGTCCGGATTCGTTCCCGCCCCCTCGATCGTCGACGAGGACGGCGCCGAGCACCGGTTGCACCGAAGCGTCGCGCATCCGCCGTTCCGGGTCGGGCGGATCCGCCCGCTCGAGCAGTTCATCCGCCGTCAGGTGACCGAGCGCCTGGACGCCATCGCCGGCGAGGGATCCGCAGACATCGTCGACGCGCTGATCTACGAGGTCCCCGCGACAGTGATCCTGCACATGATGGGCGTACCCGACGAGCAGATGGGCATGGTCAAGGGCTTCCGTGGTCCGTGGGCGATCTTCATCTGGGGCAACCCCGACGAGCAGGTCCAACTGGACACTGCCCGGATGATGGCCGCGTTCGGGCAGTGGGCGCGGGGGATCGCGGCCAGGGCCGTCGCGAACCCGGGCGACGACATGATCGGTGAGACCGTGAAGCTGCTGCGCGAGAAGGGCGAGCTGGAGAACTCCCGGCTCTGGCTCGACAGCTGGACCCTCAACGCCGTCATGGCCGGGCACGAGACCACAACGAACACGATGGCGGGAGGCATCGTGTCGTTGCTGGAGAACCCGGAGCAGTGGCGCGCGATCTGTGAGGATCCCGAACTCATCCCGAACGCGGTGGAGGAGATCCTGCGCCACGCCACGGGGGTGCCGACATGGCGCAAGCGGCTTCTTGTGGACAAGGAGTTCTCGGGCGTGAGAGTGCCGGCCGGGTCACTCGTCTACACCGCGCTGAACTCCGCGAATCGGGACGAGGATGTCTTCGACGACGGTGAGACCTTCGACGTTCGCCGGCCGAACGCCAACCGGCACCTGACCTTCGGCGGCGGGGTGCACACCTGCATGGGCAATCACCTGGCCAAGCTCGAGATGCGGATCATGCTGGAGGAGCTGACGAACAGGCTGCCGGGCCTGGAGCTGGTGCCGGGGCAGACGCTGCACTATTCGCCGAACACGACGCAGCGCGGACCTGAATCCGTTCAGGTGCGCTGGGACGCCCGCTGAGCGGGCACGGCAGCCCTCCCTTCCGCACCGGCGGCACACCATGCACGTCCCGGCCGTCGGCTACACGCCGTGCTAACCCAGCCGTATTCGACCGGCATACCGCACGACAATCTCGGTGCGCCGCCACGCGGTCGAAGAGGTGGCGGCCACCCACGGGCCGCCGGGGCAAGGCGATGCTGATCCGGCCGGACGCACAGCGGCTCCGGACGTTTGCGCGGCCCCGGGAACTGGACAGGCGATAGCCGGATTCGCCTTGACATGCTCCTGACATGTTCCGCGCTTTACCCTCGCCACAGCATTGAGATTCCGCTGCAGACACGGACGGACCTCAACCTCTTATGATTGGCAGGAATCCCATGGACCCAGTCGATGTCTTGACCCTGCGTGAAGAGCTCATCGAAAAAGCGACGGCGCTCCATCCCCTGCTCGCGAAGAATGCGGACGAGGCCGAGAAGCAGCGTTCTCTGCCCGACGAGAACTTCAAGGCGCTAGTGGAGGCGGGGATGCTGCGCCTGTGCACCCCCCGCCGTTATGGCGGACTGGAGGCAGGGCACCGTACTTACCTTGACGTGGTTGCCGAGCTCGCCAGAAGTGGTTGTGGGGCGTCCTCGTGGTACGGCTTCATTCTCAATATGACCGACTGGATCGTCGGCGGAATGCACCAGGAAGCGCAGGACGCCGTGTGGGGAGACAGCCCGGACAACGTGGTGTGTTGTCCGCTCACGCCGTCGCCCGGCTGGAAGGCTCGCCGGGTACCAGGTGGAGTGCGACTCAGTGGCGAATGGGGCTACACCTCCGGCTGCATGCATGCCAGTTGGGCGCTGCTGGGCTTCCCGGTCCTCGATGACGCCGACAACATCGTGGACAGCGCGGTGGCCTTGGTCCCGATGAGCGAGATCACGATCAAGGACACCTGGAATGTGATTGGCATGTCGGGCACCGGAAGCAACACCCTGGTGGTCGATGATGCGTTCGTGCCGGACAATTTGACGATGGACATGTCGGGTCCGCTGAGCAACAACTACCCGACGTCGCATCCGGAAGAGCACATGTTCCTCAGCGACCCTGCGGCCACCTTCTGGACATGCGTTCATCCGTCGATTCTCGGCCTTGCGCAGGCTGCGCTCGAGCTTACCCAGGAGCGCATGACCGCCAAGCCGAAGCCCATCACGTACACGTTTTACCAAGATGCGACGCGGGCCCCGTCCGTGCAGTTCAACATCGCTCAGGCTGCGATAATGATCGATGCCGCCACCCTGCAGGCCCGTGCCGCCGCCGACGAGATCGACGCGCAATCGAGAACCGGGCAGCACCTGGCCCCGGCGGACCGCCACCGCAACATCATGCGATCGGCGAATATGGTTCGGTTGTGTCGTGGAGCGGTGGATCTTCTGCTCGATGTCCAGGGGGCGGGGGCCTTCGCGCTGGCGAACCCGCTGCAGCGAATCTGGCGGGATCTGAACGCTTGCAGCCGGCACGGGTTCAACGCGGCCGGGGTCAAGCACGAAATCTACGGACGCTCCCTGCTCGGGGCCGACGAACAGCAGATGACCGCATTCCGATGAGATAACGAGCCTCAAGATTTGCCCGCTGGCGAGTGGCCAGCGGGCACATCTTGTCCGTTCCTGCTGATGCAGCTCTCCCCGGCAAGGCGCTGGGATGCAGCTCCCGGCTACCTTCAGGCCACCGGGGGAATGGATACCAGGTCGCGCGTTTGAACCGGGTGACTCCAGAAGAGGAATGAGATGCCGTACTACCGATCAGTCGGCGACCTGCCGCCGAAGCGCCATACACAGTTCCGCCAGCCTGACGGTTCGCTGTATCTCGAAGAACTGATAGGCGAGGAAGGCTTCGGCTCCGATTCCTCGCTGCTGTACCATCACAATATCCCGTCAGCGATCGTGGATGCCCGCGTCTGGGAGCTATCGGGACTGCACACCACACCGAACGTCCCACTGCTGCCCCGACACTTCCGGCTGCACGCCCTGTTCGACGAAACCGAGGTCAAGGCCGTGGACGCGGTCACCGGGCGACGTCTGATTCTGGGCAACGCCGATGTCCGAATCTCCTACGCTGTAGGGCTGGCCGATTCGCCGTTGTACCGCAATGCGGTCGGCGACGAGTGCGTCTATATCGAGGCCGGCGGCGCAGCAGTCGAAACCATCTTCGGTGCGCTGATCGCCCGGCCTGGCGATTACGTCGTCATCCCGCGCGGAACCACGCACCGGTGGCTTCCCGAGCCAGGTGAACCTCTGCGCACCTACGTGATCGAGGCCAGCAGCCATATCACGCCACCCAAGCGCTACCTGTCAAAGCATGGACAGTTCCTCGAGCATTCGCCGTACTGCGAGCGTGACTTGCACGGACCGGATGCGCCGTTACTCATCGCTACTGAAGAGGGTGACGCCGACGCCCAGGTCTATGTCAAGCACCGGACTCCAGGTAATGACGGTATCGCGGGCACGGTGTTCACCTACCCGCGACACCCCTTCGATGTCGTCGGCTGGGACGGCTGTCTGTACCCCTATACTTTCAACGTCGCCGACTTCGAGCCGATCACCGGTCGAGTGCATCAGCCGCCGCCGGTACACCAGGTCTTCGAGGGAAAGAACTTCGTCGTCTGCAACTTCGTTCCCCGCAAGGTCGACTACCACCCGCTGTCGATTCCGGTTCCTTATTATCACTCCAATGTTGACTCCGACGAAGTCATGTTCTACTGCGGCGGAGACTACGAAGCGCGGAAGGGCTCGGGTGTCGGGCAGGGCTCAGTCTCTCTGCATCCCGGTGGCCATTCGCACGGCCCGCAACCGGATGCTTACGAGGGCGGTATCGGTGCCGAGTACTTCGACGAACTCGCGGTCATGGTCGACACTTTCCGTCCGCTCGAGCTCGGCGTGGGCGGCCGGGACGGGGAGGACCCCGACTACGCGTGGACATGGGCGGGTCGGGGACCTGTGCGATGAGCGGTTTGCTTGCTCGCCTGGTGGATGACGCGGTCCTGTTCCCCCCGGCGTCGCTGTCGATGACGGCCGCCGTCGCTCGTCACCGCGACGACCTCGCCGCGCAATCGCCGATGCTCACCGACCGCCTTCTCTGCCCCGCCGCCCGGCTTCATGAGCTCCTCGCCGAGCTGCGCGGTGCCGATCGTTTCCGCGTCGTGTTGATCGCCGGAACCCGGCTCGACGCAGTGACTGAGTCGGTCCGTGTCGTCGCCACCGCGCCGGCCATCGAACTGGACTCGTTGGAGGTCCCGCTGTCCGCATCGAAGGCAGTTGATCCAGGCCAGGCAGTCGGCGAGATCGTCGAAACCGTGCGGTGCATCTCCGAGCCCACGGGAGTACCGGTGTATCTCGAAGCCCGGTCCGTCGACCAGGTGCCAGCAATGGTGCGAGCGATCGCCGGACTCTCCAGTTGCGGCACGGTCGGTGCAAAGATCCGGTGCGGTGGGATCCGTCCCGAACTGTTCCCAGCTGCTCCGGCTCTCGCGCGAGCACTCGGCTCCGCGGTCGCCGCCGGTGTGCCGATCAAGGCAACCGCGGGGCTGCACCGCGCCGTGCGCCATGTCGACCCCGCGACGGGGTTCACCCACTTCGGGTTCCTCAACCTGCTACTGGCGGTAACAGCGTTCGTCCGCGGCGGCGGCCCAGCCGAGGCCGTTGCCGCGCTCGAGGCGGCCGGTGCCGGCGACGTGGCGAGGCAGGCTCGAGGTCTGGACCCGGAAACCGCGTCCGCGGTGCGTTCGGCGTTCGTCGCCTACGGCTCGTGCAGCACACGGAGACCAGTGCGGGAAGCTGCCGCCATGGGGCTGCTCGTCGAGCAGCAGCGGGCGCGATGAAGGCCTCCTGGGTGCCCGTTCCGCCGGGCTCGGACTTCACCCTGGCCAACCTGCCCTACGGCGTATTCGCCCCCGCAGGTACACCGCAGGCGTGGCGGGTAGGCGTCGCCATCGGTAAACACGTGCTGGACCTGGCGGGTGCGCTCGGCGCGGAGGTATTCACCGCACCCTCGCTGAATGCATTCATGGCCGGTGGCCCCTCGGTGTGGGCGGACACGCGCGAACAGGTGACCGAGTTGCTGAGCGAGCCGCGCTCGGCGCGCGCTGTCCGGGCGCATCTACACCCCATCGCAGACGTCCGGCTGAGGTTGCCGATCGAGGTGGCCGATTACGCAGACTTCTATGCATCAGAACACCACGCCCGCAATCTCGGGCGACTGTTCCGCCCGGATGGTCCGTCGCTGCCAGCGAACTGGAAGCATCTCCCGGTCGGCTACCACGGGCGGGCGGGCACCGTGATCGTGTCCGGCACCCCGGTGGTTCGCCCCACTGGTCAGCGCCGGACGGCCCCCGACGCGGCCCCCAGCTTCGGTCCGAGCCTTCGCCTGGACGTCGAAGTCGAGATCGGGTTCGTGGTCGGGGTGCCGAGTGCGCTCGGCACGCCCGTCGCGGTGGGAGACTTCGCGCAGCACGTGTTCGGCGTGGTGCTGCTCAACGACTGGTCGGCACGCGACATCCAGTCGTGGGAGTACGTCCCGCTCGGGCCCTTCCTCGGCAAGTCGTTCGCCACCTCGATCTCACCCTGGGTGGTGCCGCTGAGCGCCCTGGACGGCGCGCGGGTGTCGACTCCGATCCAGGAGCCACCGCCGCTACCCAATCTAGCCGAGTCGGAACCGTGGGGCCTCGATCTTCGGTTGCAACTGGAGCTGAATGGCCAGATCGTCTCGCGACCACCCTACGCGCAGATGTACTGGTCACCGGCGCAGATGCTGGCGCATATGACATCCAACGGGGCAAGCCTGCGGACCGGCGATCTATTTGCCTCGGGCACCGTGTCCGGTCCCGACCCGGGCACGTCAGGCTCCCTCATCGAACTCACCCGCGCCGGGACCGAGCCGTTGACATTGCCGGACGGCACCAGTCGTAGCTACCTCCTCGACGGAGACACCGTGCGAATTACAGGTGCCGCGTGCTCCCCCGACGGGGCCCGTCTCGGGCTAGGAGAGGTGATCGGGCGCATTGCCCCGCCGATCGCTTCAGTCCCACCAAAATGAGCTCCGGCTCGGGGCCGCGACACAAAGACGCCATCGAGCCCGGGCGGATGTCGAGAATATGTCAAAGCTTTCGTATCGGTGTCGTTGGGACCTGCCCAAGTGCCACAGTGGTCGAGTCGCGTGGCGGTTCTCAGCATTTGATCCGAGCCGCTGACGAGCCGGACCGCGATGGCGAGAAAAGTAACGTACGCACTATCTGATTCAAGGAGCAGAAATGCAGTTCAGTGGATTCTCGGTGACTGACCACTATCCGAACGAGCCGCGAACGATCCGTGATTTCTACGGTGAGATCCTCGATGAGATCGTCCTTGCGGAGCGACTCGGGTTCAGAAATTACTTCGTCGCAGAGCACCACTTTCATGAGTACGGTGTCGTATCGTCCCCGACGACCTTGCTGGCCGCAGCGGCAGGCCGGACAACAACGATCGGCCTGGGTGTGGCGGTGTCGGTCCTTCCTTTCCACAACCCGCTGGTGGTCGCCCAGGACTATGCGATGCTGGATCAGCTCAGCGACGGTCGGCTCGCGATGGGCGTTGGTTCTGGCTATCTGAAGCACGAGTTCGACGGATTCAACCTGGGCCCCTGGGAAAAGCGTGCACGGTTCGATGAAGCCATCGAGATCATCGAGCGCGCATGGACCGGCGAACCTTTTTCCTACCACGGTCTCTACCACCACGTTCAGAACACCCGGATCGCGATCACGCCGATCCAGCAGCCACCGCCCACGTGGGTGGCGGTGATCCGGCCAGAGGCCGCCTACTACGTCGGGCGTCAGGGCCGCAACCTGATGCTGATCCCCTATGCCACCGCCAGCACCATGGACGAACTCCGGCAGACCGTCCAGGAGTACCAGCGGGGGCGGCAGGAGGCCGGGCACGAGGGCCCCGCCGATGTGGCCGCGGCGCTGCACACCTACGTCGGGGTCAACGACGCCTCCGCCCGAGCGGAGGCCGAACCCGCACTGGACCGCTACGTCGACACCCGGCTCTACAGCCGCAGCAAGCGGCGTTTCGACGACCTGAACGCGGCCGAGCTGATCCTCATCGGCGGGCCCGAGACCGTGGCGAAGCGGGTCATGGCGCTGGCCGACGTGGGCGTCAACCACCTGATGCTGCTCGGGAACTTCGGTGCGATGAATGCCAAGCGCTGCACCGAATCGCTCGAGCGGTTCGCCGCAGACGTCGCCCCGGCGACGCTCTGAGTCGATGGGCTCGGGGAGCCCGCGAGATCCGCCGCGAGCACCGATAGAACAGAAGGGGATAGCGATGTCGAGGACGTCCCAGATGCCGCTCGGCTGTCAACGCAGCATGACCGAGGGTCAGTCGATCGGGGGGCTCACGACCGTGGACCGGCATGGCCGGCCCCACACGTCGGTCGTCTCGTGGTTCCGGTCCTTGGACGCCCGGACCTGCGCGATAGCAGTTGACCGGCGGTCGCGGCACTACGAGAACATCAGCCGGGAGAACCCCCGCGTAAGCCTGCTGTTCTTCTGCGACACGGAGATCTTCTCCATCGCCGGGACAGCCCGCGTCGCGCTCGAGGAGATGCAGTACCCGCCGTTCCCGATGGCCAGCATCCATGTGGATGTGGACCTCGTGGTCGACCAGACCCTGCCCGATGTGGAATTCGCCGGACCGAGGTACCGCTACTCCGAACGCAAGGCGCACCGGGCGACCGTGGAGGAGGCGATCCTCGCCGAGCTACGGGCCGGACACTACGGTTACGTACGCCGTCCCGAGGTGGTGACCGACAGCCGGCCCGGCCTGCACGACTGACAACGCGCGCTCGAGAGGGCGTCCCCAGGGGCCCGAATGGGGGGCATGCAGTTCGGTCCGGCAGCACGCACGACGCTGCCGGACGGGCGGTGAGGCTCGAGACGACGGGATGGAACGTGATCACCGAGTGAGCCGTGAGCTGCGGGGCGGGCTCGGTCGTGGCTGCGGTTCCCCCGGTCGAGGGCCTGGTGGCGGCCGTTGGAGATTCTCTCGCCGTGTGATGCAGGACATAATCGTGATCGAGGCGGACAGCCGCTAGCTGCGGACAGAGGGGGCCTGCGTGTCGCTGTGTGGTGCAACGGCCGGGGTGCAGCCTCACGGGCCGGTAGTCATCGTGTCCGAACGTGCCAGCGTCACCGAACGTCTGCAGGCCCTGCTGGAGTGCAGGGGGTGGCCGTGTCTGCTGGTGACCGACGAGACCCGCGTGAGGTGGGTCGCCTCGGTGCACAAGCCCTTGGCGGTGGTGGTCGTCGCCGGGCGGGAGGCGTGGACCCGCGACGTGCTGGCCGCCGCCCGACAGGCCACCACCGCCGCGGTCGCCCTGGTCGGGGAGCTGCCCACGTCCCGCGTCGTGAGCGCCCTGCATGCCGGCACTGACGTCGTCATCACCGATTCGGATCATGATGATGAGATCTTCGCCCGCCTACTGGCTCTGGTGCGCCGCACCTCGGCAGCCCACGACCCCGGCGTGCGCTACCTGCAGGCCGAGATCCTCCGCATCGACCTCTGGGCCGAGTCGGCCACCCTGGACGGGCGACCGCTGAACCTCTCGCCCACCGAATACAAGCTCTTGGCGTACTTGATGAGGAACGCAGGCCGCGTGGTGCCAGCTGCTCAGATCCTGGGCCGGGTATGGGGCTGGGCGGGCGGGGATGGCCTGAACACGTTGCGGATCTTCGTGGGGCGGTTGCGCCGCCAGCTCGGTGACGACGCCCGCCGTCCGCGGTTCGTCACCTCGGTACGTGGTCGGGGCTACTGTTTCGCGGCCCCGGTTGTCGAACAAGGTGATGAAGGCGCCGGAGCGGTGCGGGCTAACGAACAGGCGCTGCTACTCGACTCGGTCTCTCGACTGGCCGAGGCCACCATGACCTGCTCGGACGCCGTGAGCGCAGCGCAGATGATCGTTGCTTCGCTGGTGGAGGAGGGCACCACCGACGCCGCCGCGATCCTGCGGGTCATGAACGGACGTCTGTGGCTGCTCGCACAGGATGGGTTGTCCCGAGCGTGGGAGTCGGCGATGGACCCCGGGCTGCCGCTGGAATCGAGCTACGCGAGCGTTTATGCGGCACGCACCAAGGAACTGGCACAGTTCTCGCGGATGTCAGCGAACCGTCCGAAGTACTCCGGCACCGCCGCGCTGCTCAGCCGCGAGAACCTCGACGTCGGCGTGTTCATGCCGATCCACCTCGGCCGGCACTGCTGGGGCAGCATGGGTGTCCTCCGCCGTTCCGGCCAGCCATACAGTGCGGCGACGCTGTCCTACTTCCGGTCCACACTGGCGGTCTACGCCAGCCACATTCCCAGATACGCGAACAGCTGTTCGTCCACCCGCGGTACTGCGGACGAGCAAATACTGTAAGCACGGCCAAGTTGCACGCTAGTTGCACGGCCCAGCCCCAGTCGCCGTCACCGCGTCGCAAGCTGCGGCATCCCCGCCGACCTGGCAACACCCCGACTGCGCAGCGCCCCGGCGCAATCAGTCTGCCCGCCTGCGCGCCCGGGCACTCCGCGGCTACCCGCGTTGGTCACTCGACTCCTGCCGAGGTCGCCGAGCTGATACGCCGTGCATGTCAGGGTCGCTCAACCAGCCTTCTTTTCGCCATACGACCTCGTCGGTTTCCCGGTCGCGCCACTCATGGACGTAGTAGTCGTTCTCACGACCGAGACGTGCTGCCGCACTCGGGGCAGGTCATCTGGTCGCGACTCAGCTCGATGCCGCAGGGCATGCAGGTGTCCGTGGCCATGAAAAAGTCCCCGCGGGTGGCCGTGTGAGGTCCCCGCTGGTGGCCAGTTAGAAGTCCCCGGTCCCTCGTCGTGTCGTACGCCGGGTTGAGACCCTGGGCGGTGACGGTGGCGGTTGTCGAAGCCAGCCGCCGCACCACCCAGGGGTCTCCCATTGAAGTCTGCGAGGGAACGTATGGACATCATTTCGGCCTATCGGGATGTCGGCTCTTATCGTGGCGCGGCCGCGATCTGCGCCACGACACCGAAGACCGTGCGTCGGGTCATCGAGCGTCACGAGGCGGGAGGTGTTGTCCCGCAACGCAAACCACGGTCCCGGAACTATGAGTCGGTCGCCGAGCTGGTCGTGGGGCGAGTGGAGAAGACCAAGGGCAGGATCTCGGCGAAGCGGCTGCTGCCCGAGGCCCGCGCCGCCGGCTATGAGGGCTCGGCCCGCAACTTCCGCCGCCTGGTCGCGACGACGAAGGCGGACTGGCGCCGCGATCATCACCGCGGGCGGCGTCCGGCGGTGTGGTCCCCGGGCGAGCGCCTGGTAATCGACTGGGGCGTGATCGCCGGGCTGCACGTGTTCTGCGCGGTGCTGGCCTGGTCGAGGGTGCGGTTCGTCCGCTTCGCGGTCGACGAACGCGCCGAGACCACCCTGAACATGCTGGCCGAGTGCTTCGAGACGATCGGTGGGGTCCCGAAGGTCGTGCTCGCCGACCGGATGGGCTGCCTCAAAGCCGCTGTGGTCGCCGACCGGGTGGTTCCGACGGCGGACTACGTGCGCTTCGCGAGCCACTACCGGTTCCGCCCGGACTTCTGCCAGGGCAACGATCCGGAGTCCAAGGGCATCGTGGAGAACCTCGTCGGCTATGCCAAGTCCGACCTGATCATCGGCTGTGGTCTTGTCACTGGCCTCGACACCGGGCAGGACGGACGTCCGGTCGATCTGGCCGTGGCCAACGCCGCAGCTCGGCAGTGGTGCGCCGAGGTCAACGCGGCTACGCACTCCGAGATCGCCGCGGTCCCGGCCCGACGTCTGGCCGAGCACGAGCTGGCCGTGTTGGGCGGGTTGCCGTCGCTGCGGCCGCGGATCACCGGCCCGGCGGTGATGCGCAAGGTCGACCGGCTCTCCTGCGTGAGGTTCGGCTCCGCCCGCTACTCGGTCCCGACCACCGCCATCGGCACCCGGGTCGAGGTCCGCACCCACGCCGACCGACTCACCATCCTGACCACCACCATCGGCAAGGACGGGCCCGCCGGGGTGGTTCTGGCCGAGCATCGCCTGGTCGGGCCGGGTGAGGCCTCGGTGATCGACGCCCACTACGGCGGGCCACGACCCAACGCCCCGGTCAGGGCGGTCCGCCCGAAGACCGTCGACGAGAAGGCGTTCTGCGCCCTCGGCCCCACTGCGCAGGCGTTCCTGACCGGTGCTGCCGCGGCTGGATCGACTCGCCTGGGGGCCGAGCTGGGCGAGCTCCTGGGCCTCGGTCACGCCCACGGCGAGCAGGTGCTGCTCGACGCACTGGCCCGCGCCACGGCGTTCCGGCGGTGGCGGGCCGAGGACGTCCGCTCCATCCTCGCCGCCGGCGCCGCCGCACCCCGACCACAGCAGGCGGGAACAGCCCTGGTCGTCGAGCTGCCCGCGGTCCCGACGCGCTCGCTGGCCGACTACGCGATCACCACCGATGTCGAGGGCGACGCCTCATGACGACCGCGAGCAAGATCTCGGGCAAGGTCCCCGAGCTCGACGCCGACCTCGAGGCCGGGCTCAAACGGCTCAAGCTCGCTGCGATGCGGCGGATGGCGCCGGAGCTGCTGCTCACCGCCCGCACCCAGCGCTGGCGACCCGAGGAGCTGCTGCGGGTCCTCATCGAGGCCGAGGTCGCCGCCCGCGACGCCTCCAACATCGCCAACCGGCGCAAAGCCGCAGGGTTCCCCGTCACCAAGACCCTCGACGAGTTCGACCTGTCCGCCTCCTCGATCCCGAAGGCCACGTTCGACTACCTCGCCAGCCTGGAATGGGTTCGGGGCGCGGAGAACCTGGCCCTGGTCGGGCCGCCCGGGACCGGAAAGTCCCATCTGCTCGTCGCGCTCGGCGCGGCGGCTGTCGAGGCCGGACACCGGGTCCGCTACTTCACCGCCGCCGACCTGGTCGAAGCCCTCTACCGCGGGCTGGCCGACAACTCCGTCGGCCGGCTCATCGACCACACGCTGCGCCACGACCTGATCATCATCGACGAGATCGGGTTCGCCCCACTCGACGACACCGCGGCCCAACTGCTGTTCCGCCTCGTCGCCGCCGCCTACGAACGCCGCAGCCTCGCCATCAGCTCCCACTAGCCCTTCGACCAATGGGGACGGTTCATGCCCGAACACACCACCGCAGTCAGCCTCCTCGACCGCCTCCTGCACCACGCCCAGGTCGTCGTCACCAGCGGCGACTCCTACCGCATGCGCGAAGCCCGCAACGCGAAGGGAGCCGCCATCAAAGCCAGCTGAACAACCCCGGACCGGGGACTTTCACCTGGCCACCAACGGGGACCACTACTTGGCCGTTGACAGCAGGAGTATCGCTGCATTGGTTGAGCGTCATCGAGACGTGGAAAGCCCGTGAGCAATAGCTCGTGTCGTCGCCCGTCAGCAACTGCACTCACATCGACAAGATCTCCTGGTAGACCAAGCAGGTGACCTGACCAGCGGGGATAGCTCTCCGTCGGTCAGCGTCGTTTCTCGTTGTCGGGTGGCCTTTCACGGCCCAGAGACGGCCCGGACGGCCTAGGGACCGAGCGGAGCGGCTGTCTGAGCCAGCGGGCCGGTGAAAAGCGCCCTCTCGATTTCAAGGTCTAGACCGCTTGATCGCCGAGGTCCACGGGCGCGCATCACGCAGGTCATTCGCGGCAGGGAAGTCGCATGGCCGGGCAGGGCCTGCAGCAACTGCAACCAGGACTGCAACCGTCCATGAACGCTTGCGTCAGCTCCGGGCCTGCTTCGGCACAAGCAACCCGCGCTGCCCATGCCGCCGGATGACCGATTCGGTCCGAGCCCGACCGTGCCAAGCTGGCAGCAGGCCGGCCGGGGCTTCTCGCCACCTCCCCGACCTGGTCACAGGGCAGAGGCGACACAGGCCGTGGACACAGGCACCGACTACGGCAGGCCCGGGGTGCTCCCCGAGGCCGGGCCGGCGCTGGGCGAACCTGGCGGGGACCGCGGCGAGCAGGCCCGGTCCGGGCGCGCCGGGGTGGGCCGTGGCTGAGCTGCCCCCGGGCGGGCCGCAGGTCGTGGCCGAGGTGGCCGGGATCGCGGCCGCGCCGGCCAGCTTCGAGGAACGGGCGGCCGCGCTGCTGGGGTCGCTGTACCCGGTGGTGCCGTTCCAGGCCGGCTGGATCGCCCTGCTCGACCCGGAGCGCTGCCGGATGGTACCCCTGGCGAGCCCGGGCTACGACGACACGGCGCGTGCCTACCTCACCAGCCCGGCGAGCGTCGCAGAGATCGAACTGCTCGGCCTGGACCGGGCGCGCCCGCCGATGCGCCTACGCGATTTCCCCGTCCCGCCCGCCGAGGTGCGCGGCTGGGCGGAGTACCTGCGCCCGGCGGGGTTCCGGGAGGGCCTCGGGGTCGGCCTGTTCGCCCCGGACGGCCGTTACCTGGGGCAGCTGACCCTGAACACGGAGAGCGCGGCGAATCCCACCGACGCCGCCCGCGACCTGATCGGCACTCTCGCCCCGATGATCGCGCATGCGGTCGACCCGCTGCGCACGATCACCGCGGCGGCGGGGCTGGTGCGGGGCGCGACCGCCGGGGTGGTGCTCACCCGCAGCGGGCAGGCGCTGCCGCTGCCCGGGCTGGGCGCCCACCCGCTGCTGGGCGCGGGCTCGGGGCTGCTCGCGGTGGCCGCCCGGCTGGCCGACGGCCGCGCGCACGCCGTGTTCCTGTGCCCACTCGCCGGGCCGGACCCCGCCGGCGGGCACGTGCGGGTCACCGTGCTGGGCTGCCCCACCCAGTCCCCGCACCACCTGGTGGCGGCCGTGGTGCTGGCCCCAGCGCCGGACCTGCGCGGACTGACCCCCCGCGAGCTGCAGATCCTCGGGCTGCTCATCGAGGGCTGGACCAACGCGCGCATCGCCGCCGAACTGGTGGTGGCGCCGCGCACGGTCGCCGCCCACGTGGAACATATCCTGGCCAAGCTGGATGCCGGGACCCGGGCCCTGGCCGCGGTCCGCGCCCTGGGCCAGGGCCTGTATGTGCCGCCCGAGCTGACCGGCATTTGGCCGTGACAAGGGCGGCGGTGCGGGTCGCGGTCCCGCGGCCGATATCACGCCCGCCCCGGCGGACGTCGGGGAACGAGCGGCCGTGCTGCTGTGCCGAGGGCATCGACCGCGGGTAATCCCGAGAGGTAGTGAGGGGTGTCGAACGGCGACGGGAGCTTCGAGGAGGTGGCTCAGATGGGCGCCGATGCCGACGGCGACGAGTGGGCACCATGTGGGAGAGGTTCCCTGGTTCGAGTCGTACACCTCCGGCCCGCGGTGCCGGTCGTACACGTGCAGGGCCGCCTCGACCACACCACCGCGCCCGCGGTCCAGAAGTTCGTCCTCGAGGTGCTGGCCACATCCCCGTGGGCGGTCGTGCTGGACCTGCGCGCGCTGACCGACCTGGCTCCCGACGCCGTGCCGGCCCTGGTCGAACTGGCCTATGTCGCCGGCGATGCGGACATCGGCCTGTATCTGGTTACCACCGACCCTGTGGTGGCGCATGTCCTCGCCGCCGCCAGCGTGCACCGACTCTTCGAGATCCATCCCGACATCGACAGCGCGCTCCGCACCATGGGCCAACCGCAGTAACCACGACAGATGCTTCCCGCTCCACGCACCCGGGTCCCCGGCTATGCGTGCAGGCCCGCGATCTCCAGCAGCGCCTCCGCCGATCTCGGATCTTCCGGTTCGAGCCCGGTGAGTTCGCGGACGCGGTAGAGGCGATACCGAACCGTGCTGCGATGCTTACCCAGAGCGACCGCGGTACGGGCGAGGTCGCAGCCCAGCCCGTGATATCCCCACAACGTACGCATCAACACCGCCAAGTGCTCGTCCGGTTGGACCGGTGCCGGGTGTCTGCCCACCTGTCCGTTCGTGGGCCACCCCAACCGGTCGCGCGTATCTCGCGATGCCACGATCGATACCTCCTGAAGTTCGGGACGTCGACGGCGAGAGCCGCTCGCAGCTGCAGCGGTGCAGGCGCGGCCCGGGCCCAACGGCTCCGACACCAGCGAGGCTGCCCCGTCCCCTGGTCGGCGTCTATGGGCAGATCTACCGATCCGGCCCGCCGGCTCGTTCCTCGTCCCGGCCGGTTGCCGTCAGCCCGCTCCCGCGTAATGAGCAAGATCGGCCTGCGGCCCCGTGGCCTGGCGGAAGCGGAGGGATTCGAAACCCCGAGTGGCTTCCCACTGCTCGCTTTCAAGCTGTGCCGGGCGGCACGTCGGGTCGGGTTCTGGCCGTCCAGGGTTCATCGGGGTCCGGGGGCGGACGGGTGTGTCGGTGGGTTGGCGTCACGGTTGCTGTCGTTCAAGCCGCACCCGAAGCCCCGGGCCGGACGTCGCACCGTGCCGCTGCCCGGGTGGCTCGGGACGATCATCCGTGCCCACCTCGTCAACTGGCCGACCCAGCCCTCCGCCCCGGTCTTCGCCAACGAGGTCCGCGCCCCGCTGCGGCGGACCCTGTTCCGGACCGGGATCTGGCGTCCGTCGCTCGTCCGCGCCGGGATGCTCGGCGCCGTGGTCACCGTCGACGGCGGGTTCGAGGCGCAGTGGACCGACGCCGACGGCGTCAAGCACACCGAGGTCTGCCCACCGAGGCCGCGGCCGTGCACCACGTCGCGCGGAACCAGGCGGGCGGGCTGCGCTTCCATGATCTGCGCCACTCCTACGCCACCTGGCTCGTCGACGACGGGGTCCCACCGAACATGGTCCAGCGGGTCATGGGCCACGAGCGCTCGTCCACCACACTCGACCTCTACACCCGCCGCACCGAGGACTCGTCGCGCATCCTGCGGGCGCTCGACGACGAGGACCCGGACGACGACGCAGGCGGCGCGCTGGTGCCCGCGTGATGCCTTTCTGCTGCCTCTCGGGACGCCACAACGACGAACGGCCTGGTCGTCAGGCTCTGTGTGAGCCTCTGACCAGGCCGTTCGGCGGTGGGCGATACTGGGATCGAACCAGTGACCTCTTCGGTGTGAACGAAGCGCTCTCCCCCTGAGCTAATCGCCCGCTGCCGTCGCAGACACTACACGATCAGAAGAACGGGCTCTGCAGCCAGGTCCACTCTTCGAGTCCGACCCAGCCGGCGACCAGGTAGAAGGCGTTGAGCAGGTACAGCGTCGCCATCACGACGAGGCCGGTGGCGGCCAGGACGGTCAGGCGCACCAGGAGGCTCTGCCGACCCAGCCAGTCGGTCCAGGCGTCGTACTTCCCCCGGGCGTAGTGCAGCACCCGTTGCGCCCACTCGAACTCACTCGCCAGGATCGCCAGGCCGGCGAAGACGATCAGCCAGCCTGGGCCGGGGTACGGGATGGCGATGATGCCCGCGGCAAGGACGAGCGTGCCGACGATGCCGACACAGATGCGGTAGGTCCTGCGCAGCGTCGGCTTCTCATGGATGCGGGCGCGGAGTCCGGTCCGCTGCCGCTCATTGGTATTGCTCAGGTCTCCACCTGCCCGCTCGCGACCACCGTGGACGGCGAGGTCGGAGCGGTCCGGCCGGGCTCGATCGAGATCGCGTAGCCGGAGAATCCACCAACCTCCGGTGCCGATCCTACGTCGTGCGGGCCACCGGCGGTCGACACGACGTCGAAGGTGCCGATCGGCCGTGGTGTGCCGGCGGCGGGGATCCCCCACAACACGTACGTCTCCCGGTCGACGGAGTTCGCCGGCAGCCCGACCGTCATGAGCTTCTGGCCCTCGCCGTTGACCAGGACCGCGGCCACCGGTGGCGCCGCCGGGTCGGAGTGCAGCCAGGCGTGCTTGGTGCCGGGCTGGTCGAACTGGGCGACCATGTCGAAGATGCTCTGCGCCTGGACGGTCTGCGCGTCCCGTTCGGCCTGCAGCTGGGCGGTCCGCACGGCCAGTCCGCCGATGCCGACGGCGGCGACCAGCGCGAGGGAGACCGCAGCCAGCTTGCGGCCTCGGGTGGAGAGCCGGCCGGGCCGGGACGGCCCGGCGGTCGGTGGCCGCGACGAGGTGCGGCGGGGCCGCGCCGGAGGGGCCACGGGCTCAGGGTCGTCGTTCCCGGGGCGCGGACGCTGCGCCGGGGCCTGCTGCGGGGTGTCCGCCGCGGCGGCGAGCAGGTCGTCGCGGAGCCGGGCGGGCGGGTCGATCTGCTCGACCGCGCCGCCCAACCCGGAGAGCACCTCCTCCGCCTCCTTGACGGCCTCCCGGCACGTGGGGCAGGAGGGCAGGTGGCGGAGGACCTGCATCTCCTCGTCGGGTTCCAGGGCGTGCAACGCCCATCCGATGGCCTGCTCGGTCACCGGACACGTTCGCGATTCCGGCGTGTTCACCGCGCGCCCCCGCCGTGGTCCGTGGCGAACTCGCCGAGCAGCGGGCCCAGCACCCCGCGCAACCGCTGCACTCCTGTGAACATCCTCGATTTGACCGTGCCCAGCGGCACTCCGGTCAGCGCCGCGACCTCGCGCTGGGTGTACCCACCGTAGTAGGCGAGTGCGAGGGCCTGGCGCTGCTCGATCGGCAGCCGGCCGAGCGCATCGCGCACCTGGCCGGCCACGACGGCGCCGAGAGCGGCCTGGTCCGCGCCCGGCCCGGGCGGGGCCGACCACTCGTCACCGTCCTCGGCCGCGGGCACCGTCCGGCGCCGGATCGTGCTCTCGCGCCGGACCGCGTCCACCGACTTGTGGTGGACCAGGGTCATCAACCAGGTTCCGAACGAACCGCGGCCGGGGTCGAAGCGCTGCGGATCACGCCAGAAGGCGAGGAACACCTCCTGCACGACGTCCTCGGCGATCCCGTCGTCGGCACAGATGCGCCGCGCGAGCGAGTAGGCGGGCCGGCCGTGGCGGTCGTACAGCGCACCGAGGGCCGTCGAGTCGCCCTCGACGATCCGGCGGACGAGTTGCTCGTCGGCGGGGTCGTGACCACGCGTGCCCGGCGCGGCCCCGGCCGGCGTCCGCCCACGCCTGCTCGGCGCGTCCGATGCGTCGGCGACTTCGGCCACCAGCGGGATCCTCACATCAGTGTCTTCGCTGCACTCCAGCGCCCGGTTCAGGCTAGTGGCAGCCTGGAACCCTGCTCACACTCGCCGCGATCTCGGAGCCGGCGACACGCCTGCGGACCTCCACTTACGGGTCATCCCGGGAGCCGGCGGCGGAATCAACCGGGCGGAGTCTGTCCCCCGACCCGTCACATCTTCGCGACACGCTCGTTTTTGTGCATGACGGACCACGCGGGACCACGAAAGAGGATGCAGGATGCGCGACGAGCACACGATCATCTGCTCACCGGCGATGTTCGAATTGATCGCCCCCGATGCCCCGGTCGTGCCCGTCAAGGTGGAGCTGTCGTACTCCAGCCGCGACCCGTATGCGGTGCAGGCCTCGTTCCGGACCGGCCACGGCAGTGCGGTCGACTGGGTCTTCGCCCGCGACCTGCTCGCCGACGGGCTGCTCGGCCCGGCCGGCACCGGCGACGTCCGGGTGCAGCCGGTGCCACACGATGCAGGTCGGATCGAGCTCGAGCTCACCTCGCCGTCGGGCCACGCGGTGTTCACGACCTGTGCCGCGACGCTGGCCGACTTCCTGGACCGCACCTTCGAGGCCGTCCCGCCGAGCACCGAGTACTCGTGGCTCGACTTCGACGACGCCCTGTCCGACCTGCTCGACAACGACCGCGCCCGCGACTGACGCGGGCGCCGGGGGGCCTGGCGCAGGTGTCGAGGGGGGCCGGTTTGGAGCCCCCGAGGGGCCTGCGCTAATGTTCTCCACAACGCACCGACACGGTGCACATGCGGACGTAGCGCAGCTGGTAGCGCATCACCTTGCCAAGGTGAGGGTCGCGGGTTCGAATCCCGTCGTCCGCTCGGAGGAACCTCGGGTCTACGCCGGACCTCCAGGTCTCGAAACTTCGGGCTCCATCCGAAGGATCAGGCGGAGTGGCCGAGTGGCTTAGGCAAGGGCCTGCAAAGCCCTGTACGCGGGTTCGATTCCCGCCTCCGCCTCGGGCGATTAGCTCAGTGGGAGAGCGCTTCCTTGACACGGAAGAGGTCACTGGTTCAATCCCAGTATCGCCCACCACACCGAAAAGGCCCCCGACCGCAATGGTCGGGGGCCTTTTCGGCATTTCGATGTGTGCTCCGCCCCGTGCTTGGAGGGTGAGACGAAGGACACGCCGCCGCTCCCCCGCCGCAGAGTGGACCGATGGACACGCTCGTCGAGCCGCAAGGGCTGCAACGCAGCCGCGCAGTGATCATCGCCACGGCAGCCGGCACCGGAGGGTGAACACCTCGCCGCGAGCCCTCGGCCCGGGTCTCAGTTGCGTGCCGGGCCTCACGGCGTCAGTTCGTCGCGGCCCTCACCGTGCGGCGGTGGACGTCCAGCAGGTGCGCGGGCAACAGAGCCGGGTCGTACCGGCCGCTGCGCAGCCAGCGCTCCAGCGCCGCGACGTCGGCGGCGGTGCGCAGCGGGCCGATCCGCACAGCCGGCCGGGTGGGGCGGCGGTCGGCGTCACAGGGCTGCACCAGAACCAGCGGTGCGGACGGTCGCAGCCGGCAGGTGGTCGCCCCGAGCAGGCAACCGGTGGAGACCAGGACACCGTGCCGGCTCGCGCGGACGACCTCGCGAAGCATCTCGCCCGTTCGGGACGTCTCGGCGGGGGTAGCCCTGCATCCGTCCGCGGTGCACGCGACGACCGTGAACCCCGCGGTGACGGCGTCGACATCGGAGACGGACATCGCAACCCTCCTGTTAACGAAAACCGTTTTCGTCTATGCTGACGCTAGCAGAAGCGACAGCCCCCACAACC
The DNA here is from genome assembly GCF_012911875.1 of Pseudonocardia bannensis. Lineage (GTDB taxonomy): Bacteria > Actinomycetota > Actinomycetes > Mycobacteriales > Pseudonocardiaceae > Pseudonocardia > Pseudonocardia bannensis. The sequence continues at coordinate 56,814 of NZ_JAAXKZ010000004.1, forward strand.
CCTGCGAGGAACCAGTGCGCCCTGACATCCACCCCGCCTACGGCCCGGTCGTCTACCAGGACCGCTCCTCCGGCGACGCCTTCCTGACCCGCTCGACCGAGACCTCGTCGGACACCATCGAGTGGACCGACGGCAACACCTACCCACTGATCCGCGTCGACATGACCGCGTACTCCCACCCGTTCTGGACGGGTGCGGCCCGCGTTCTGGACTCCGCAGGCCAGGTCGAGAAGTTCCGTCGTCGCTACGGTGGCCGCGGCGCGCGCTGACCGGCGTCGGGGCAGCGGCGTAGCGTCGGGCGCGCAGCCGCACGCCAGGAGGTCGCCGTGCGCCGTCGCAGCCGGCCCGCGCCCGCGGTCGTCGTCACCGACCTGCGGGAGCCGCTGATCGCCGTGCATCGGCGAATGATCCGCACCCGGGTGGTGCTGATGGCGATCTGGATCCTGGGATGGGCCGCGACCGGCTTCGTCTACCGGACCGGCTGGTTGGCCATCCTGATCCTCGTGGTCACCGGTCCGGTGCTGTGGCTGGCGGTCTTCCTGACCGGGCAGCGCGCGGCGCCGGGCCCGCGCGTCCCGGTCGACCGGCGGCGACGCGCGCTCACCCCTGCGGAACGGGCAGCACCTGGCGAGGCAGCGGGTCCACGGTGATTCCGCGGGCGTCGCGGGAGCGCCGCTCGCGCGGGTAGCCCAGCGACGCCTCGACGAACCGCACGCCGTCCTCCCAGGTCACCCGGGGAATGTGCAGGTGGCCGTAGACCACCGAGACGGCACGGAACCGGACGTGCCAGTCGGCGGTGCGCTCGGTGCCGCACCACAGCGCGAACTCCGGGTAGCGCAGCACCCGGGTCGGGAAGCGGGTCAGCGGCCAGTGGTTGACCAGGACCGTCGGCAGGGACGGATCGAGTGCGGCGAGGCGCTTCTCGGTCTCGGCCACCCGGGCGTCGCACCAGGCCTCCCGGCTCGGGTACGGATCGGGGTGGAGCAGGTGCTCATCGGTGCACACGATGCCCGCGCGGCGGGCTGCGGCCATCGCCTCCTCCGGCGACGACGTGCCCTCGGGCCAGAACGAGTAGTCGTAGAGCAGGAACAGCGGCGCGATCACCACCGGGCCGCCGTCGCCGGTCCAGATCGGGAACGGGTCCTCCGGGGTCAGGACATCGATGCGGCGACACTCGGAGACCAGGTATCGGTAGCGGTGCTCGCCGCGCAGCTGGACCGGGTCCTTGCTCCGCGTCCACAGCTCGTGGTTACCCGGCACCCAGATCACGCGGGCGAACCGGCTCCGTAGCCGCTCGAGCGTGCTGACCACCGTATCGACGCGCTCTCCGACGTCACCGGCGACGACCAGCCAGTCCCCGTCCGAGGCCGGTCGCAGGTCCTCGGCGATGGCGCGGTTCTCCGGGTAGCGCACGTGCAGGTCGCTGACGGCGAGCAGGCGCGGGGACGACCGGGACGGGGGCCCGAGGGGCGACACGGACGGCGACGCAGACGGCACGGACAAGTCGTACCCGGCCGGCCGTCACGGCGCACGCCCGGCCGGACGTGCTGAGCGATCGCTGAGGCCCGCCTCTGGTCACGTTGGCTACTCGTCGGTAGCTTCGACCGGAGCGGAAGACGGCACGGGAGGTCGGGCATGGCCGGTTCGAGGGGAGTGCGGCGCAGGATCCGGTGGGCGCTGCGGCACGGGATCATCCGCCGGGTGGTGGGCAAGCGCGCCCAGGAGGGCGACCTCGGCGCCCGTCTGATGGTCGACCCGGACGTCCTCGCCGAGCCGTTCCCCCACTACGACGCCCTGCGCGCGCAGGGCCGGTTGGTGGACTCCGGGATCGCGCTCGCGTCCGCGCACCACGACGTCGCGACTGCGGTCCTGCGCAGCCAGGACTTCGGCGTCGGGATGCGGATGCCCGAGAATCTGGCCGGTGTCATGGGCCTGGCCGTCAAGGCCGGCGGGCGGTGGACGCTCGGGCCGGTGCAGCCGCCGTCGATGCTCGCGGTGGACCCGCCGGACCACACCCGCTACCGCAAGCTCGTCACCCGCGCGTTCAGCGCGCGGGCCGTCGCGGCGCTGCGCACCCGGACCGAGGAGATCGCCACCGACCTACTCGACGGGATGGCCGCGAAGCCGGGTGACACGGCAGACCTGATCGAGGACTACGCCAGCCTGCTGCCCGCCACGGTGATCGCGGAGATGCTCGGCGCGCCGGTCGAGATGAGCCGGCAGTTCCTCGAGTGGGGCGCGGGCGCTGCGCTGTCGCTGGACGCGGGACTGAGCTACCCCGACTTCAAGCGCTCCGAACTGGACCTCGAAGCGTTGAACAGCTGGATGCTCGGCCACTTCGAGACGCTCCGGCGCAATCCCGGCGACAACATCCTCAGCGCGCTCGTCACCGCTTACGACCAGGGCGACCGTCTCACCGAGGACGAGCTGATCAGCATCGCGATGCTGCTGCTCGCCGCCGGCTTCGAGACCACGGTGAACCTCATCGGCAGCGGCGCGGCCCTGCTGATGGAGCACCCCGACCAGCTCGCGGTGCTGCAGGCCGAGCCGGACCGGTGGGGCAACGCCGTCGAGGAGATGCTGCGCGTCGAGTCGCCCGTGCAGCGCACCGGCCGGATCGCACATCGCGACACCGAGGTGTGCGGCATCCCCGTCGCGGCGGGCACCGTGGTCGTCCTGCTGATCGGAGGGGCGAACCGGGACCCCGAGGTCTTCACCGACCCGCACCGCTTCGACGTCACCCGTGCCGAGGCCGGGGAGAACATCGCGTTCTCCAGCGGCATCCACTACTGCCTCGGCGCTGCTCTGGCACGCATGGAGGGCGAGGTCGCGCTGCGCGCGCTGTTCGACCGGTTCCCCGACCTCGCCCCGGCCGGCCCGGCGCACCGGCGCCCGACGCGGGTGCTGCGCGGCTACGAGGCGCTGCCCGTCACGCTGACCCGCGCCAGCGTGCCGGCGTGATCGACTCGGCGACCGACCGGCTCGGCGCTGCCCGATACGTGGTGCTGACGACGTTCCGCCGCGACGGCACCCCGGTGCCCACCGCGGTCTGGGTCGCCCCGCTCGAGGACGGACTGGGCGTCTGGACGGCCACCGGCTCCGGAAAGGTCAAGCGGATCCGCCACGACGGGCGCGTCGAGCTGGCCGAGTCCGACAGCCGCGGCCGGCCGCTCGGCCCCGCCGTCGCCGGTACCGCCCGGGTGCTGGACGAGGCCGGCACCCGGCGGGTGCTGACCGCGATCCGGCGCAAGTACGGCATCGTCGGACAGGTGCTGACCGCGCTCAGCCGGCTACGCAGGGGGACGGCCGGCACCGCCGGGCTCGCGATCACCCTGCGCTGACCCGCACACGGTCGCCCGCGATGGGCATTGCCCTGGACACCTCCGACCCCGTAGAGAAGCGGGATGCGGAGATGCCGGTGAGCGGGGACGCCCCGGCTGGTCCGCCCGAGGCCCCGGGCCCGGGCCGGCGTGACGCGGTGCCGGCCCCCGACGTGGACCGGGCGGCGCTTCTCGGTGCGGCGCTGGCCGCGGTCGTCGCGCTGAGCTTCGGCAGCGCCGGCGAGTGGGACTGGCTCGCGACAGCCGTGGGGCTCGCGCTGCTCACCGTGATCACGGTGTTCTTCCGGCTCGACGGCCGCGCCGCGCCGGTCCGGCGGGCCGAGCTGGCCGCCTTCGCCGCGGTCGCGGCGCTGTGCGCGACCCTCGTCGTGGCCGCCCCGGTGCAGTCGGCCCTGCAGTGGTTCACCCCGGTCGGGCGGACATGCGCGGCAGCAGGGGCCGTGGCCGACGCCGTCGCGCTGGACACGGGCCGTGAACGGCTCGCCGCCGCGGTGGCCGCCGGCCGGTTCCGCCCCGGTGACCCGGCCGTTCCCGATGACGGGACGCTGCGGACCGCCGCCGCCGAGACCGGGCGGACCGCGGAAGCCGAGTGCCTCGGCGCGGCCACGTCACGGTGGCTCTGGGTCCCGGCCGTCATCCTGGCTGCGGGCGTGTTCCTGATGACCGATCGGCGAGCCGCCCGGCGCCGGTGACCGGGCTGCGTATGACGCCCGCGCGGCGATCACCGGTCGGCGGCCCGGGAGTCGCGGCAACCGGCCTTGGCCAGTCCTCTGCTGACCATGTAGCCGATGGTCAGGAACGTGAGATAGCGAATGGCCTGGTCCGCCCCGAAGGGGTCGGCACCGGCACCGTCGTCGCCGACCACCAGCGCTGTCAGCACGATGGCGGCGGCAGCGGCGATGTACGCGAAGAACTCGGTGGTCCGGTACGAGGGCCTGGTCTCGGTGGACGTCGCATCTGTCGCGGCATACCTCGTGACGCCCACTGCGCCCGGGTGGCCGGCGGCTCCGGCCGTGGTCATCGTCGATTCCTTCCTGGTCGGCGGCCCTGCGGGGCGGACCGCCTCGGCTACCCGCGGACACCGAGGCGAAACGCCCCGCCTCGCCCGCCGTCGTCCGCTTCGGCCGGCACGACCGGGGGTCAGGGGCTGGCGCCGTTCCCCGAGCCGGTGGGACAGTGGCCGACCCGCGCAGCGGCCGGGAGGACACCATCGTGCAGGACAGCGGGTTCGAGTTTCGGCTGGCGTTCCAGCACCATCGCGTCGTGGTCGCCTGGATGCTCGGCGCCTACCTGGTCACCTTCCTCGTCACCCGGCTGATCACGTCCATGATCCGCGACGGCCGCGGGCCGTTCCGTGACACCACGCTCGGTGGGGTACACGTGCACCACCAGGTCTACGGCATCTTCCTGCTGCTGGGCGCGGGCACCGCCGAACTGACCTACCGTCCCGGAAGCCCCTGGGTGCAGGTCATCGCGGTGCTGTTCGGCATCGGAGCGGCCCTCACCCTCGACGAGTTCGCCCTGTGGCTGCACCTCGATGACGTCTACTGGAGCGCCGAGGGCCGCCGGTCGGTGGACGCGGTGCTGGTCGCACTGGTGGTCGGCGCGCTGCTGCTCATCGGAGCCAACCCGCTGGCCGACAGCAGCGAGGAGAGCGCCCCGGCGGCCGCGCTGGCGATCGCGTCGAACCTACTCTTCGCAGTGATCGCGATCGGCAAAGGCAGGACGCTGCTGGGCATCATCGGTGTGTTCATCCCGCTGGTCGCCCTCGTCGCCGCGATGCGGCTCGCGCGGCCCGGCTCGCCGTGGGCGCGCCGGATGTACCGGCCGGGGTCGCGGCGCCTTGCCCGGTCGTCCCGCCGCTTCCCTCCGGGACGACGCAACCGCTGGGATCGGATCGTCGACCTGTTCGCCACGCCCCGCTCCGCCCCCGACGAGGTCCCGGTCCCCCACCGGTCCGGCCGGACCGATAGCTAGGCGGCGGCCCGGCCCCCGGTCGCAGAGACCGCCGCGCCCGTCACCAGGCTGCCGATCGCGATGCCGACGACGAGGTGGATGATCGCGGTCGCCACCCGCACGGTCAGCGGTTCGGAATCCAGGAACGGCAGCACCACGGCCACCGCGGTGAGCAGACCGACGATCCAGCCGAAATAGGCCATCGGCCGCGGAGTGCTCACCAGCAGGAGGTGGGCCAGCCCGGTGGCAGCCAGCGCCGCGATCGCGGCGGACATGCACAGCACGATGGTCCGCGAGTCGCCGAGCGCGCCCGCGCCGGCCGGGGCCAAGTACGGGATCTGCAGCAGGGCCCGCACGACGAGCAGCCCGACGAGTCCGATCAGCGCCGCGACCACCGCGGTCGCCACCCCGCCGGACCACAGCCGGCCGGCGTTGAGGGCAGGTGTCGCGCCCGCCGGACGCCGGCCCAGTTGACGGGTGGGCTCTGCGTAGTCCGGGTAGTCGGGGTCGGAGCCGCCCCGCTCGTTGTACCCGCTGGCCATCGTCTGCACCCCGTCCTGCCGTGATCCCGGTCTCCGCACCCGGCCGGGGCCGGTGTGCGACGGGCGATTGTCGCGCAGCCGAGGCGTTCCCGCCGTCGCCGACGCGGCCCGGCCGCAGAAACCGCCCGGCGGGGTGACGGAACCGGGCGCAGCCGGCCCGCGCTGCTGGCACGACCCGGGCTTCAGCCCGGAAGCGCGGGCTCCGCTCAGCCTTCGAGCGCGGCCAGCGCCGTTCGGGCCTGCGCCTGCACCGCATCCAGCCGCGCGACGACGACGTCACCCGCCTCGGCGGCGTCCGAGCCCATCACGCCGGACGCGTACCGGGTGTAGACCCCGGCCCCGATACAGGCCGAGCGCCAGCGGGCGAACGCCAGGTAGTAGGGCAGCTCGGTGAGATCGCGGCCGGAGCGGGCGGCGTACCGGGCGATCAGCTCGTCGCGGTCGGGGAAGCCCTCGAGCGCGGTCGGGCCCGGCGTGGTCGGCGGCTCGGTGTCGCCCGGCCGGGCCCAGGACGCCAGCACCCAGCCCAGATCGGCGAGCGGGTCACCGAGGGTGGCCAGCTCCCAGTCGAAGATCGCGCCGATTCCGCCGTCCCGGAAGAACGACAGGTTGCCGGGCCGAAAGTCGCCGTGCGCGATCCGCACCTCCGACATCGCCGGCATCCGCGCATTCAGCCGCTCGTGCACGGCGTCGATCACCGACAGGTCCGGCACCGCCGAGGCATGCACCTGCCGGTGCCAGCGCCGCAGCTGCCGCTCCAGATAGCTACCGGGACGGCGCAGCTCGCCCAGCCCGACCGCGTCCGGGTCGACGGCGTGCAGGTCCGCCAGCACGTCGACGACGGCGAGCCCGGCCGCGTGCCGGTGGGCGGGCGGGAACCGCTCCCCGGCGTCCTGGTCGCCGAGCACCATGCCGTCGACGAAGCCCATCAGATAGAACTCGGCGCCGATCACGTCGGTATCCGCGCAGTAGGCGACCGGGCGCGGCACCGGGACCGGGGTCGGGGCGAGCGCGGTGATGAAGCGCCACTCCCGGCTCATGTCGTGAGCGGTGGCGAGCACCCCGCCGGTCGGGGGGCGCCGCAGTGCCCACGGCACGCCGGCGGCGTCGACGATCCGGTAGGTCAGGTTCGAATGGCCCCCGGAGATCCGCTCGACCGACACGGGTGCCGGTCCCACGCTCACCTCGGGGACCTCCGCGGCGAGCCACCTGGACAACGCGTCGGCCGGCACGGGTTCGGGCGCGACGATCTCCGGTGATCGACTCATGGCCCCATTCAAGTGGGGGCGCCGTCCCGGAACCAGATGTCGACGTCGGTGCGCGTCGTATGTGTGACTCACCACCGTCGCCCGGAACCGAGCGGTGAGTGGTGCCCCGGGCACCACTCACCGCTCACAACGGGAGGACCAGCTCGCGGAGCAGCCGATCGGCCTCCGCGGCCGGGTCGGTGGTCAGCCCGGTGTGCACCGGCCCGGGCTGGACGACGGTGCTGCGGGGAGCGGTCAGCCGGCGGAACCGGCGACCGATGTCCTCCCCCGCCGCCGGTCCGACCGCGGCCAGCGCACCGTCGGTCCGCCGGTCCGAGCGCGGCGCCTCGGCCACCGCGCAGACGCCGGCCACGGCGTCGAGCACCCGGGCGATCGCCTCGTGGTCGGCGCCCGGGTCGATCGCATGCAGCCGGGCGGCGTCCAGGTGGACGCGCGCACCCAGGTAGTCCACGGCGCGGCAGTACACGATCACCCCGGCGTTGACCATCTCTCCACGCTCCACCCGCGGGACCACCCGCAGCAGCGCGTACTCGAACACGTGGCGGGTCATGACCGCGGTGGCCAGGTCAGCGTGAAGGGCGGGTTCGGTGCGCGCGTCACCTGGCGGTTCCCGTCCGCCCCCGCGGCGGCCGCGCGGATCCCGGGCAGCCACGCGTCACGGGCGTCGAGGCGCGCGGTGAGCTGCCGGACGTAGGCCTCGCGCACCTCGTCAGGGCCGTCGAACCCGAGCTCGCCGGCGAGCCACGCGTCGGGGACGGCGGCGACGGCGGCGCCCAGCAGCTCACCGGTGACCAGGTGCGCGAGCTCGGTGTCGGCGGCGTCGAGATCGGGTCCGGCGGTGAGTAGTACGTGGTCCGCGGCGTCGTAGGCGCGGGTCGCGAACGCGGCCGGGTTCGCCAGCGCGCCGGCCCAGTTGTGGTGGAAGATGAGCGTGGCGCCGTGGTCGATCAGGTAGGGCGAACGGTGCCACAACAGCATGTTGGTGTTCCGCCAGGACCGGTCGACGTTGCCGACCAGTCCGTCGAACCACAGCACCCGGCCGGCGAACTCCGGGCCCGGGGAGAAGGCGACGGGGTCGAAGTCCAGCGCGCCGGGCAGGAAGTCCAGTCCGAGGTTGAGCCCCGGTGAGTTGCGGAGCAGCTCCTGCACCTCCTGGTCGGGCTCCGCACGGCCGAGCTCCGGGTCCAGGTCGACGGTGGTCAGCTCGGGAACCGGAAGCCCCAGCCCGCGGGCCAGCTCACCGCTGATGATCTCCGCGACGAGCACCTTGCGGCCCTGCCCCGCGCCGTGGAACTTCACGACGTAGGTGCCCAGGTCGTCGGCCTCCATCAGGCCGGGCAGCGAGCCGCCCTCGCGCAGGGGCGTGACGTAGCGGATCGCCGTCACGTGTCGCAGCACCGTCACCTCTTCCCCTCCGGCCCCCATGATCGCACCACGGTCCGCCGCCCCATGGGGTGCGGGTCAGGAGCGGTCGACGCCCACCTCGCCGCGGACGACGAGCCGCACGTGGCTCCCCACCGCGGGCAGGGCGTAGCCGGGGCAGCGCGCGCGCACGGTCACCGCTCCCCCGAGCCCGAGCCGTACCACCGCGTCGTGGCCGTAGTACTCGATCTCCAGGACCTGTGCCGGGACGTCACCGTCGTCCCCGTCGAGGGCGATCTGTTCGGGGCGGACCAGGACCGTCACCGGGCCGTCCCCGGCCCCGCCGTCGCCGGCGATCGGCAGCCCGCCGAGCGCGCATTCCGCGATCCCGCCGCGCAGGGTGGCCGGGAGCGCGACGACGTCCCCGACGAACGCGGCCACCGCTCTGTCGACCGGGTTCCGGTACAGCTCGGCAGGGCTCGCCACCTGCACGACGGCGCCGTCGCGCATCACCGCGACACGCGAGGCCAGCGACAGCGCCTCGGCCTGGTCGTGGGTGACCAGCACGGTCGTGGCGCCGGCTGCGGCGAGCACGTCGACGACGGCCCGCCGGGTGCTCTCCCGCAGCTCGACGTCGAGAGCGGCGAACGGCTCGTCGAGCAGCACGATGCCGGGTTCGGGGGCGAGGGCCCGGGCCAGCGCAACGCGTTGCTGCTGGCCGCCGGACAGCTCGTGCGGGTAGCGGCGCGCGTACCCGCCGTCGAGCCCGACCATCTCCAGCAGCGCGGACACCCGGTGCCGGGCGCGTCGCGCGCGACGCGGCAACCCGAACGCGATGTTGGCGGCCACGGTCAGGTGCGGGAAGAGGTTGCCCTCCTGCGTCACGTAACCGATCCGGCGCTCCTCGGGCGCCAGGACCAGACCGGGCCCGGCGACCGGGCGACCGGCCAGGTGGATCGTGCCGGCGTCCGGCCGGTCGAACCCGGCGATGAGCCGCAACAGGGTCGTCTTGCCGCACCCGGAGCGGCCGAGCACGGCGGTCAGGCTGCCCTCCTCGACGTCGAGGTCGACGCCGCGCAGCACGGGGACCGCCCCGTAGGACTTGCTCACCCCGGCCACGCGCAGCCCACCGGCCACGTTCTCGTCCTTCCCGGCCGCGCGGACCCGGTCCCTGATCTCGGTCATCGGCCCGGCACCGTCCGGCGGCTCTCCCGGGTCAGCAGGTAGGCCGCCGGTGCCGAGATGACGATCATCAGTAGCGCGTAGGGGGCCGCCGCACCGTAGGCGAGACCGTAGGTGTTGGACCAGAACTCGGTGGCCAGCGTCGTGGTGCCGATCGGGGCGAGCAGCAGGGTCGCCGTCAGCTCGGTGACGACCGCGAGGAACACCAGCGCCGCACCCGCTCCGAGTCCGCGGACGACCAGCGGCAGCGTGACCCGCCACAGCACGCCGGCCGGCCGCGCGCCGAGTACCCGGGCGGTGTCGTCGAACTCGGGCGGCACCTGGGCCAGTGCCGACCGCAGGCTCACCATCGCCCGCGGCATGAACAGCACGGCGTACGCCGCGACCAGCAGCGCCGTGGTCTGGTAGACCGTCGGCAGGTAGGCGATGGACAGCGTCACCAGCGACAGCGCGACGACGACTCCCGGCAGCGACCCGGCGATGTAGGTGCTGCGCTCGAGCACCCGGCTCACCAGCCCGGGGCGGCGCAGCGACAACCACGCCACCGGCACCGCGAGCACGCACGTCGCCACCGCGCCGGCGGCCCCCAGCCCGATCGAGGTCGCGGTGGCGGCCGCGAGCATGCCCAGCGGGAACGCCGTCGAGCTGCCCACGACCAGCCAGTAGGCGAGGCTGCCGAGCGGGACGCCCAGCGCCAGCACCGCGAGCGCGGCCATCCCGAGCACGGTGACGGGCAGCGCCGACCCGAGCGGGTGCGGTACCGCCGCGCGCGCCACCCCGGCCCCGACCCGGGCCACCCGGGCGCGACCGACGAACCGCAACTCCGCGACGAGCAGCAGCAGGCAGCTCAGCACCAGGACACCGGCCAGCATCGTCGCGGCCGGTCCGTTGAACGTCGACTCGAACTGGTCGTAGATCGCGGTGGTGAAGGTCGGGAAGCGCAACGACTGCAGGGCGCCGAACTCGGCGAGCAGGTGCAGCCCGACCAGCATGGTCCCGCCCAGCACCGCGGGCCGCAGCTGCGGGAGGACGACCCGGAAGAAGGTCCGCCACGGGCCGTTGCCCAGCGCACGGGACATGTCCTCGAACGCCGGGTCCATGCCGCGCAGCACGGCGGCCACCGGGAGGTAGACGAGCGGGAAGTAGGACAGGGTCGTGATCAGGACCGCCCCCGCGAACCCCTCGACGGCGCTCGTGACCGACACCCAGCCGTAGCTGTTGACGAACGCGGGCACCGCCAGCGGAGCCGCCATCAGCATGGTCCACAGCCGACGCCCGGGCAGCGTCGTGCGCTCCACCAGCCAGGCCGCCCCGGTGCCGATCACCGCGGAGGCGACGCAGCCGGCCACGGTCAGTCCGACGGTGTTGCGCAGCAGTTCGCCGACGCGCGGCCGCCACAACAGCCGCGCGGCCTCCGCCGGCCCCACCGCGACCACGGAGACCAGCACGTAGGCGAGCGGGACCAAGGTCAGCGCGGCCACCGCCACCGCCACCGCCAGCCGCACCGGCGGGACGTGCCGCACCGCCGGTAGGGGCCGTGCAGCCACGCGCGTCACAGCAGGCCGACCCGTTGCATCTCCGCGACCACCTTCGGGCCGTTGAGCGTGTTCAGGTCGACGGCGGGTGGGTCGAGCTCGGAGAACGGCCTGAGCGCGGGGTTGGGTGCCACTCCCTCGCCCACCGTGTACTCCAGGGCGTCGGTCCGCGCCAGCACCTCCTGGCCGGCCTTCCCACTCATGTAGGCGACGAACCTCTGCGCCTCGGCGGAATTGTTGCTGGAGGCCAGCACGCCACCACCGGAAACGGACACGAAAGCGCCGGCGTCACCATGGTCGAAGAATTCCAGCTCCGTGTTCCTGCTGTCCTGCCCCGATTCCGCGCGGTCCTTGTACCAGTAGTAGTGGTAGATCACCCCGGCCGGCACCTCGCCGGCGTTCACCGCCTTCATGATGGCGACGTTGCTCGGGTAGATCTTCGCGTTCTGCTTGAGCCCCGCCAGCCAGTCTCCGGCGGCGGCGTCGCCGTTGACCGCGAACACGGCGCTCGCGATGGCCTGGAAGTCGGCGCCGTTGGCCGCGACGGCGATCCGGTCCTTCCACTGCGGCCCGGACAGTTCCATGATCGAGTCCGGCAGCTGGCCGGCCGGGATCAGCGACGGGTTGTAGACCAGCACGGTGGACCGGGCCGCGATACCGACCCAGTCACCCGCGCCGGAGGAGAACCGGGCCGGGACCTGCGCGAGCGTCGCCGGATCGAGCGGCGCCAGCCGGCCCTTGCTGGAGAGCAGCGACAGCGCCGGGGAGTTCTCGGTGATGAACACGTCCGCGGGCGAGGCGTCGCCTTCGGCGAGGATCTGGTTCGCCAGTTCGAAGTCGCCGCCGCGGCGCACCTCGACCTCGATGCCGGTCTCGGCGGTGAAGCCGTCGATCCATGCCTGCGCGAGGTCCTGGTGCTGGGCGTTGTAGAGCGTCAGCGTGGGTCCGGAGTTCCCACTGCAGCCCGTCAGCGATGCCGCCAGCCCCGAGACGACCAGAATGGCGGCGACCAGCGCCCCACGCCTACCGTGCCACACGGGTCCTCCTGCTTCGGTCCGGAATTGCGGACGAGCGGAGGTTAGCATTTCCTACAGATCGGCAAGGCAAACGTTCTGGCCGTACCGAGAATGCGAAACAGGGAACTTTCGGGACCGACCGGAACAAACGGACAACGACGCTGGATTCCCGGTTCCGGCGGAACGGGTACTAGCGCGCCCCGGCCGGATCCCGGCGGGCGCCCAGCGCGTGGTCGACGCTGAACCGGCCGGGCCCCACGGCGGCCAGCGTCAGCGCGGCCGCTCCGATCGCGCCGGTGAGTTCCCAGCCTCCGTTCGCGATGAAGATGCCGTTGCCGACATGCACCAGCAGGGCCGCGCCGAGCATCTCGAGCACGACGAGCAGGCCGACGACCGCCGTCGCGACACCCAGGATCAGCAACGCACCGCCGACCAGTTCGACGGTGGCCGCGACAGCGGCGGAGACGGCCGGCAACGGGATGCCCATGCCCTCGAAGGCGGCGGCCGTCCCGCCGATGCCGAAGGTGAAGAACTTCTGCGCCCCGTGCGCGATGAGGATCACCCCCAACACGATGCGGGCGACGAGAAGCGCGACGTCGCGCGCAGGAGCGGGCAGTGCACTGAACATCGGTGGGTCTCCGCCGAGTAGGGCCGGCGACCACGCTCGCGGTCGCCGGCCCGCCGGGTACCCCTCGATGACGTCCTTCAAGCGGGAGGCCCTCGGCCGCGAAGTCCGGGGAAGGGCCGTCAGGCCGCCGACCGGGACGGCTCGACCTGCGCCTTCGCGCCTCGGGAGGCCAGCGCATGGTCGACGCTGAACCGGCCGGCCCCGGTCGCCGCGAGGACGAGGGCCGTCACGGCGATGACGCCGACCAGTTCCCATCCGCCGTCCGCAGCGAAGATCCCGTTCCCGGCGTGCACCAGCAGGGCCGCGCCGAGCATGGTGAGTACGACCAGGATGCCGGCCACCGCCGTCGCCGCTCCGACCACGAGCAGGACACCGCCGACCAGCTCGACCAGCGTGGCGACGATGGCGGCCAACGGGGCGAGCGGGACTCCCACCCCGGCGAACGCCTCGGTTGTTGCGGCGATTCCGTTCGTGGCGAGCTTCTGCCAGCCGTGGGCAATCAGGACGGCGCCGAGCACCAGGCGCGCGGCGAGCAGGGCGACGTCGCGGGCGGAGCCGGGCAGGGAGCGGGACATGCGGGAGGACCTCCGGTAGATGAACGTTGAACAAAAGTCACGTTCACGCTAACCGGGCCGCCCCGGCGCCGCGCGGCCGCCCGCTGCCGCGTCAGCGTCCCTGGACCAGGAACGGCGAGGTGGTGATCTGCTCGGGGACCACGACGGGGGCCGGCACCTCCGGCTTCCGCGACCGCAGCAGGTGCTCGATGCTGTACCGGCCGGGACCGGTCGCCGAGAGCGCCAGGATGCCGGCGGCGATGACCGCGACGAGCTCCCAGCCGCCCTTGCTGGCGAAGATCCCGTGCGGGGCGTGCACGAAACCGATGGCTCCGACCATGACCACCATGATGAAGGAGCTGGCCACCGGGACCAGCACACCGAAGATCAACATCGCGCCGCCCACGAGCTCGACCACAACCGTGAACGACGTGGCGAGGATGGCCAGCGGGATGCCGAAGTTGTGGAACACCTCGGCCGTGCCGGAGATCCCGTTGATAACGAGCTTCTGCCATCCGTGCGCGATCAGCACCACGCCGAGCACCAGGCGGGCGACGAGGAGCGCGGCGTCGCGGGAGGGCCCGGGAAGGGAGCGGGTCATGCAAGTCCTCCGAACAGTCTGGGGTGGGAGTACCTCAGTGGGTGAACGAACGCTAGACCGAAGGGCGTGGCGATCTATGCCGATCGGCGCATCATTCGGTGACGAACCCTCTCAGAGCGACGAACGACACCGTGAATCACTCGAACGGTCAACGACCGCGCCTCATCAGAGTGACGGCCGATTCGCCGAGTGACCGGCTCCACCGCCCTGGCACCTCCACCTGACCGGCCCCGACGACGAGCTCCCCACCCGTCGTCGACGCCCGCACCCGCATCGGGTGACCCACGCACGTGCTCGGTCGCGCGCGGCGGCGAACAGCACCGCAGCGCCGGTGTCGAGCAGCGAGGGCGACGGGTCGGGCGCCCCGTTCGGCCGCACGAAAGTGATCTTGTACTGCTCCCCGCCGCGCGGAGCTTGACGCCGCCACCGAACCAGTGCCACGGCCACGTCACGTCCGTGACCCGCGTGATCGGCACGGCGAACACCGGGCCGTCCTCGGCGACGGCCCGGACGGCATCGTTGACGTCAGCCGGCGGGTTCTGGGGGGCGCCGGCAGCACCCGACGCCACGGTCGTCCGCCTGGCGAGCCCGGCCGGCCGTGGCCCCAGGTGCCGATCTGCGGCAACTGCCGCTCCGAGCTGCCTGACCGGCCCGGAGAGTGGGCATGATGAGCCCGTGTCCGAGAGCAGATCAAGTAGCGCCCCGACCGAGCACGCCGACATCACCGCGACCCCCGAGTGGGCCGCGCTGGTCACGCACCATGACGCCGTCGCGCCGCTGCACCTGCGGGAACTGTTCGCCGACGACCCGGGCCGGGTCGAGGCGCTGACCGCAACGGGTGCCGACCTCACGCTGGATCACTCCAAACATCGCATCACCCGGGAGACGCTGCCCCTGCTCGTGGCGCTGGCGCGGCGGGCGCGGCTGCCCGAGCGGATCGAGGCGATGTTCCGCGGGGACCACATCAACACCAGCGAGGACCGTGCCGTGCTGCACACCGCGCTGCGGCTGCCCCGCGACGCGACGCTCGTCGTCGACGGTCAGGACGTCGTCGCCGACGTGCACGCGGTGCTGGACCGGATGGGCGAGTTCTCCGACAGGGTCCGCTCCGGGGAGTGGACCGGCCACACCGGTCAGCGGATCCGGACGGTGGTCAACATCGGCATCGGCGGCTCCGATCTCGGTCCGGTGATGGCCTACGAGGCGCTCAGGGCCTACTCCGACCGCGAGCTCACCTTCCGGTTCGTGTCCAACATCGATCCCGCCGACCTGGCCGAGACGCTGCGTGACCTGGACCCGGCGACCACGCTGTTCATCGTCGCGTCCAAGACGTTCACGACCCTGGAGACGCTGACCAACGCCCGCAACGCGCGGCAGTGGCTGCTCGACGGGCTGGGCGGGGACCAGAAGGCCGTCGCGAAGCACTTCGTCGCGGTGTCCACGAACGCCGAGAAGGTGCGCGGGTTCGGCATCGACGAGGCCAACATGTTCGGCTTCTGGGACTGGGTCGGTGGCCGCTACTCGCTGCCCTCGGCGATCGGGCTGTCGGTCATGGTGGCCATCGGTAAGGAACGCTTCCGCGAGATGCTCGACGGGATGCACGCGATGGACGTGCACTTTCGCACCACGCCGCTGGAGCGGAACCTGCCGGTGATCGCCGGGCTGCTCGGGATCTGGTACGACGACTTCTTCGGCGCGGAAACCCACGCTGTACTGCCCTACGCCCAGTACCTGCACCGGCTGCCCGCCTACCTGCAGCAGCTGACGATGGAGAGCAACGGCAAGTCGGTCCGCGAGGACGGCACCCCGGTCGCCACCGACACCGGCGAGATCTACTGGGGCGAGCCGGGCACGAACGGCCAGCACGCCTTCTACCAGCTGCTGCACCAGGGCACCCGGCTCGTGCCGTGCGACTTCATCGGGTTCGCGGAGCCGATCGACGTGCTGCCCGGCGAGGGCGACGCCGACATGCACGACCTGTTCGCGGCCAACCTGTTCGCCCAGACCGCCGCACTCGCCTTCGGCAAGACCGCCGCGGAGATCTCGGCGGAGGGCACCCCGTCGCACCTCGTGCCGCACAAGGTGATGCCGGGTAACCGGCCGAGCTCGACGATCCTCGCGCCGAAGCTGACCCCGTCCACCTTCGGCCAGATCATCGCCTTCTACGAGCACGTGACGTTCGTGGAGGGCACGATCTGGGGCATCGACTCGTTCGACCAGTGGGGTGTGGAGCTGGGCAAGGTGCTGGCGCAGCAGTTGGTGCCGGTGCTCAGCGGCGACGAGCCGGATGTCAGCGGGCTCGACGCCTCGACGGCCGCGCTGGTCCGCCGGTACCGGCAGCTGCGGGGCCGCAAGGCCTGAGCGGACCTGCGCGTCCGCCTGCACGGAACGAGGATGGACGAGTGGACGACGAGTCGTCGGGAGTACGCGCTGTCGTGGCGGCGGGGCTGGCGGCGACCGTCGTGCTCGCCGCGGCCGCCGGTTTCCTGCTGTACGCCGGAGCCACCGGCACCGGGCCGGGCACCGCGGACGTACCGGTGCTCACCGAGTTCCTCGAGGTGCGCTCCGTCGACGCGACGACGCTCGCCGTCACCGTCACCACGATCGGCAGCACGGCGGCCATGGCGGTCCTCTCGGTGCTGGTGGGCGGGTGGCTGTGGGTTCGGGGCCGGCGCCTGGACGCCGTGTTCCTCGTGGTGGCGATGGCCGGGGCGAGCGTGGTGTTCCGGCTGCTCAAGCTGGCCTTCGACCGGCCCCGGCCGCCGGCGGTCGACCGGTTGGTGAACGAGACCAACGAGTCGTTGCCGTCGGGGCACGCAACCATGTCGATCGTGGTGATCGGGGCGCTCGTGGCGCTCGCGTGGGGCAGGCGCCGGATCGCGACCCGGGTCGGGCTCCTCGTTGCCGCCACGCTGTGGGTCGGCACGGTCGGAGCCACCCGGCTCTATCTCGGCGTGCACTGGTTCAGCGACGTGCTGGCCGGCTGGCTGGTGGGCGCCGCCTGGCTCGCGGTGTGCGTGACGGTCTGGGCATGGTGGCGCCGCCGCCCCGCGGCCGCCCGCTCCGCCACCCCACGTGCCACGAACGGCACTTTCGGCCAACAGGTTTGACCGAAAGTGCCGTTCGTGGCGAAACCCGTGGGGCGCGGGGCTACTACTGCTGCTCCGCCGAGCACCACCAGGTGGAGCGGCCGCCGACGGTGCCGTGGAGCATGGGTGCCCCGCAACGGGGACACGCCCCGTCCGCGTTGCGCTCGCCGATCACCTCGCCGGTGTGCACCCCGCCCTTCTCGATGGCCGCCCGGAGTGAGCTCTCCAGGGCGCGGTGGAGCCGGTCCAGTTCGGTGCGGGTCAGCTCGTCGGCCGGAACCGACGGCCGGATCCTCGCCTGCCACAGCGTCTCGTCGGCCAGCAGGTTGCCCACCCCGGCCAGCACGCTCTGATCGAGCAGCCGGGCCTTGACCGCGGAACGCCCGCGGGCGATGCGTTCGCGGAACTGGGCCGGGGTGATGTCCTCGGCGTCCGGGCCGAGCGCGTCGATGTCGGGTTCGAGCCGGACCCGGCCGAGCCGGCGCTTGTCGAACAACCGCAACTGCCCGCCGTCGGCGAAGGTCACGGTGAACCGGTCCCACTCGGGCTTGCGCGGTGAGCGGTCGGGACGGTCGGGCTCACCTCCGGCCTGCTCGCCGTCGTCCCCGGAGACGATCAGGCGCCCGCCCATGCCGAGGTGGATCCCGAGCCGCGGCCCGGCACTGCCGTCGGCGGTCTCGGTCTCGCACCACATCGCCTTGCCCCGCCGGTGCGCCTCGACGAGACGGCCTCCGGCCAGGGCGTTCGCGATGTCACCTGGCCGATGCGGGCGGCACACCCAGTCGTCGGTGTCGTCGATGTCGGCGATCTCGCGATCCAGGGCGCCCAGCAGGACCTGGCGCGCGCGCTCCACCTCGGGCAGTTCGGGCACGGTTTCAGTCTCAGGCCCGGGAGCCCGCGCCGCGCACCGGACCGATCGCGGCAGCCGATCACCGGAACAGTGCCGGGGCGGGCCGCGTTGATCGCCGGTGTGGGCACGGGACGGATGCGGGTACGAGCGCCGGAGCTGCGCGGACGGCGCTGGCTGAACACGGGCGGGCGCGAGCTGTCGCTGACCGACCTGCGCGGCAGGATCGTGCTGCTGGACTTCTGGACGTTCTGCTGTGTCAACTGCCTGCACGTGCTCGACGAACTGCGCCCGCTCGAGGAGCGGTTCGCCGACGTCCTGGTGACGATCGGCGTGCACTCCCCGAAGTTCGTCCACGAGGCCCACCCGCACGCCGTCGAGGCCGCCGTCGAGCGCTACGGCGTCCACCACGCGGTGCTCGACGACCCCGAGCTCATCACCTGGGACGCCTACGCCGCGCGCGCCTGGCCGACGCTCGTCGTCGTCGACCCGCAGGGATACGTGGTGGCGCAGATGGCCGGCGAGGGCCACGCGCACGGGCTCGGTGTGCTGATCGAGGAGTTGATCGCCGAGCACGACGGGGCGGGAACGCTGCACCGCGGCGACGGGCCCTACGTCGCGCCGCCCGAGCCGACGACGACGCTGCGGTTCCCGGGCAAGATCATCGCGCTGTCCGGCGGGGGCTTCCTCGTCTCCGACACCGCGCACCACCAGCTCGTCGAGCTCGACGCCGACCTGGCCACCGAACGCCGGCGCATCGGCGACGGCGCCCGCGGGCTCATCGACAGCGCGGACGGCGTCCCGGCCCGGTTCTCCGAACCACAGGGCCTCGCCGCGCTGCCGCCGGAGGTGGCCGCCGCGGTGGGCTACGACGTCGTCGTGGCTGACAGCGTGAACCACGCACTGCGCGGGGTGCGGCTGGCCGACGGGCGCGTGACCACGGTGGCCGGGACCGGCGAGCAGCTGCGGGCCCGGGTCGACGTCGGCGCGGCCGGTGCCGAGCTGTCCACACCGTGGGACGTCGCGTGGTGGCGCGACCGGATCGTCGTCGCCATGGCCGGCAGCCACCAGTTGTGGTCGTTCGACCCCGTCGGCGGGGCCGTGACGGTGCTCGCGGGCACGACCAATGAGGGGCTCCGCGACGGGGCGCCTCACGAGGCGTTCTTCGCCCAGCCCTCCGGACTCGCCGTCGACGACGCCGGGACGCTGTGGGTCGCCG
Organism: Pseudonocardia bannensis; assembly: GCF_012911875.1. Classification (GTDB taxonomy): domain Bacteria; phylum Actinomycetota; class Actinomycetes; order Mycobacteriales; family Pseudonocardiaceae; genus Pseudonocardia; species Pseudonocardia bannensis. The sequence goes on from NZ_JAAXKZ010000004.1 coordinate 75,954, forward strand.
ACTCGGAGACCTCGGCGGTCCGCTCGGTGGTCGCCGAGCCGGTGGTCGGCGCCGCGGTGAGCACGGCGGTCGGGCAGGGCCTGTTCGACTTCGGGTTCCGTGACGGACCCGCCTCCTCCCCCGACGTCCCGGCGCTGCTGCAGCACCCGCTGGGCGTCGCCGTGCTGCCGGACGGCTCGATCGCCGTCGCCGACACCTACAACGGCGCGATCCGTCGCTACTCCCCGCAGACGCGCGAGGTCACCACGCTCGCCCGCGATCTGCGCGAACCCAGCGACGTACTCGTCGACGGCACGGACCTCGTCGTCGTGGAGTCCGCCGCGCACCGGCTGGTCCGGGTGCCGATCCCGGCCGGTGCCCGGGTGGACGCCGGGGCGCACCGGGTCCGCCGGGCCCGCACCGATCTGTCCCCCGGCTCGCTGGAACTGACGATCGCGTTCACCCCGCCCACCGGCCAGCACCTCGACGGCCGGTTCGGCGACCCGACGTCGCTGACCGTCGCGGCTTTCCCGCCGGAACTGCTGCTCGACGGCGGGGGCACCGCGCCGGGGCTGGTCCGGACGCTGCGGCTGACCGACCCCGGCGCGGGCGGGCCGGTCGAGGGTGTGCTGCAGGTGAGTGTGGCCGCGGCCACGTGCGACGGGGGCGACGGCGAGGCCGGCATCTTCGCCGCGTGCCACCGCTACCAGCAGGACTGGGGCATCCCGGTCCGGCTGGTGCCGGGCGCCCCCGGGGAGCTGGTGCTCGATCTGCGTGCCGTCTGACGGCTACGCGGAGTATCACGCGGCGGTGACGACCGTCCAGACGCCGTCACCCGCCGGAGCCAGCCGGCGCGCCGCGGGCGAACCCGCGGGGGCCGGCACAGAACAGTCCGGCCGCGCCGTGGGCACACGGCGCGGCCGGACGGGGGAGGGGATCGCTCGGGTCAGGAAGCGGTCAGGACCGTGAGACCGCCGTCGGCGGCGGCCACCACGACCACCTTGCCGCTGCCCAGCAGGGTTGGGAGTTCGGCGGCGGTCGCCGTGCGTACGGCCGTGACAGTGAACGTCTTGGTCGTCCCGTCGGAGTAGGTGACGGTGACCGGAGAACCGACACCGCTTCCGCTCACCAGTGCCGTCGACGCCGTGCGGACGACGATCCGTCCGTTGCCTCTCACGGACGACACCGGCAGTGTCCCGCCGCCCAGCCCGACCGACTTCGGCGTCACCGGGGCCGCGCTGGTCGTGGTCGGTGTGCTGGCCCGGGGCGGGGGCTTCACCGTCGTGGTCGGGGCGGGTGCGACCGGCTTCGCCTGCGGGGCCGGCGGAGCGCCGGTGGGCGCCGGGTTCACGGCGGCCGGTGCGGTGGTGGTCGGCGTGGTCGTCGGAGAGACCGTCGCCGGGGTCGTGGGCAGGCTCGACGGGGTCGTCGGCGAGGTCGACGGCGTAGCGGGCGAGGTCGACGGCGTAGCGGGCGAGGTCGACGGCGGGGTCGACGGCGGGGTCGTCGAGGGGCCGGCGGGTGCGGTCGTCGGCGACGGCGTACCCGGAAGCGGCGCCTCCGGCGCCGGGGCGGCCGGAGTCGGCTGGTCCCGGTCGGGCGCACCCTCCTGGACTACCTGGCCCGCCTGCGGGGCGGCCGTCTGCTGCCTGCCGTCGTTTCGCAGCTTGTCGGTCGCCTCGATCGCGGCGGCGGCCGACTCGGCTTCCGACGGCTGCGGCTCGCCCGGCTGGGGCAGCACCTCGGGCAGCGGCGCCGGCGGCGCGTCCAGCCGCGGCGGCGGACCGGACGGCGACGGCACGGCCAGCACCGGCGGAGGCACGTAGGGCAGCACGCCCGGGGTGAGCGAACCCGGGCGCGCAGCCGGGCGGGTGGCACCGAAGTAGTCGTCACCACGCCACCGGTAGTAGGCGACCTGCACGGGCTCGCCGAATGTCGGCGCGTGGACGATGCGGCTCTCGCCGAGATACAGCGCGACATGGTGGATCTTCGCGGCATTGCCGTAGAAGACCAGGTCCCCGGGCTGCAGCGGGGCACCCTCGGGAACGTGCGGTCCGGCGTAGAACTGGGTGTGCGCGGTCCTGGGCAGGTCGATGCCGGCGGCGCCGTAGGAGAACTTCGTCAGCCCGGAGCAGTCGAATCCGGCGTGACCGGCGGTGGGCCCGTTGCCGCCCCAGACGTAGGGCAGACCGAGCTGCGCCAGAGCCGTGGCGATGGCGACCCGGGCGCGGTCGTCGGGTGCGTCGGTGGTGAACGAGGCGGGCCGCAGTTCGGCGCCCGCCAGGGCGCCCCCACTGCGCGGGTCCGCAGTGGGCAGCAGGTCGGTGGTCGTCCCGCTCAGGACGGGCGGGAAGGACACGGACGTGGCGCCGGTGGCGCTTCCCGGTCCCGTCGGCCCCGGCAGCACGGCCGGGGCGCTACCAACGGAGACCGCGCCGAGCATCGCCGCGACGACCCAGCCGGTGGCGGCGGTGCGTCCTGCAGAACCCCTGCGTCGATCCGCTGTGGACACGCTCCTGCGCGGGGCCTGCGCGTTGCCGAACGCCATGATCGTGATCCCCTTCGACGGTCGGCGTGATGTCACGAGGCTGATCGTGCTGGGGACGACGGGAGGCCGGCAGCCGCGGCGAGGGGGGAGGACCGTCCCCTCAACCTGGGGGTTCGCGTCAGTGGCAGGCGGCGGCGCGACGCGGGGAAGCGACCCACCTGACGATCCCGCGCACCGGCCGGCCGGCCGGTGGCGGCTCGTCGGGGTGCATCAGGTCCACGGCCCTCGCCCCGCCCCCGGTCAGTGCCCGCACCAGGGTGCGGATGAGCACGCCGTTGTCGGCCGCCAGCACCGCGAGCTGATCGACGACGGTGGCATCCACCTCACGCCCGTCACGCTGGAGCAGCGAGACCAGTTCGGCGACCCGAGGCCCGGACACGCCGAGCGAGCCGAGACCGATCGAGCGGTAGAACCCCGCGACGCGCTCCCGGGAGGCCGCATCGACACCGGCGACCAGTCGCGGGGGATCTCCGCTGATCTCCACGCTGTAACCGAGCCCGAAGTCGGCCCCGGCACGCAGACCGGAGACGAGCTCGAGGGTCGGGAGGACGACCTGCTCGGTGGTGCCCGGTGCGGCCGGTGACTCCAGCACGACGAGCACGCCTGGGCGCATGTACGGGCCGAGAAGGGCCACGGCGGTGTCGAGGGCGTTGCGGACCGGTCCGCGGTCCGGGCCCGTCGGCACGGCCAGCAGGGCGACCTCGAACCCGGCACACCGTGCCGGGTCGTCGACGATCCGAGGCCCGTCCGCGGACCGTGCGCGGTCGGCGAGATCCTCGACCCGCCCGCCCCATGGGTCGAAGCGGACCGCGTCGTATCCGGCCAGGGCGACCCGGCGGGCGGAGGCCGCGCCGGCGCGGCCCCGTCCGACCACGACGACGCGAGGCCGCGCCGCGCCGGTCACGACGGGGACCCCGCACCGACCGGGAGGGGACCGGCCGGCGCGGGGAGCTGGTGGGGGGCTGAGGGCACAACGAACTCCTCGGGGCTGATCGGCACGCCCGGGATCGGACGGGGATGCCCTCGCCGACGACCGGCGTCGATGCCGAGGGGTTCCGCCCTGAACTCTGCGGTCCGCCGATCCCGGTGGGCAATAAGACCCTGGTGCTAGTACCTGCCTTCTGGTAGTAGCCCCATCGTCCGAACTCGCCCGGCGGCGACGGCCGCCGCGGGCCTGCGCCGGACACCGTGGCCGCGCACGGCATCACCCGAACCGCAGCGCCCGCGTGCCGGTCACCCATCGGTCGGGTGTATCGGGTGTATCGGGTGTAGGTGATCTCGTGCCCACAGCGCCGCCTGCACACGATCCTGGGCCCCGGTGGCCTGGAACACGTTCGTCAGGTGCGCCTTGACGGTGCGCTCGCTGATCCCCAGCCGGCGCGCGATCTGCTTGTTGGCCAACCCCTCGGCGACCAGCTCGAGCACCTCGGTCTCCCGCTGGGTGAGGTCACGGACGCCGGGTGCACGGTTCCGGCGGTCGAGCAGCACCCTTCCGGCACGGGGGTCCAAGGGGGCCCCGCCGTTGTGTGCGGCCCGCACGCCGTCCAGGAGTGCGTCCGGGTCGGTGTGCTTGAGCAGGTAGCCCTGCGCACCGGCGTCGAGGGCCGCCACGATCCGCGACTCGTCGCCGTAGGACGTCAGGATGATCACCCGGGTGCCCGGCAGCTCGGCGGTGATCTGCGCGGTGGCCTGCACACCGTCGAGGACCGGCATGGCCAGATCCATCAGCACCACGTCCGGGCGCAGCTCGACGGCCAGCTCGACCGCCCGTCCGCCGTCGCCGGCGGAGCCCACCAGTTCGACGTCGGCGGCCGTGCCCAGCAACTGTTCGAGCCCCTGGCGGACGATCGCATGATCGTCGACCACCAACACCCTGATCACGGGACCGGCACCTCGAGCCGCAGTGTGGTCCCGGCCCCGAGGGCGGACTCCACCGTGAGGCCGGCGCCGATCCCGTGAGCCAGGTCCGCCAGCGCGCGCAGGCCGAGGTGGCCCGGGCGCACGGGTAGATGCTCGAGGTCCATCCCGCTCCCGTCGTCGGCGACGCTCAGCACCAGCACACGGTCGCGGCGGTGGACGCGAATGTCCACTCGGGACGCACGGGCATGCGCGACGACGTTGCGCAGCCCCTCCTGGGCCACCCGGTAGATGAGTTCGGTCTCGTCGACCCCCAGGTCGTCCAGGGGCGTCTCGATCGCGAGCTCGGTCCGGATGCCACGAGGCCCCGGCCCGGCGGCCAGGTCGGCCAGCGCGGCGGCGAGCCCCTCCTCGTAGAGGTTCGGCGGATAGATCTCGACGAGCAGCGAGCGCAGCGCCTTGACGGCTTGACGCACCCGGTCCGCGGCCTCGCGGGACTGCTGTACGTCGGCCCCGCCGCTTCGGGTGGCGGCCCCGAGCGAGAACGCCACGCCCGCGAGGTCCTGCACGACACCGTCGTGCAGGTCGGCGGCGATGCGCCTGCGTTCGGTGTCCGTGGCCTCGATGGCCTGGCGTAGCAGCGCCTCGCGCTGGCGCTGGTTGCGCCGCAGCCGCCGGGCCAGCGCGACGGCGATCGGGGCCTGGGCGAGCGAGAGCAGGACCAGCGAGCCGAGGGTGTACGGGGCGAACCGGAACCAGATCTTCTGCCCGGCCTGGGTCACGCTCTCGTAGCCGTAGTAGCACTCCAGCAGCAGCATCGTGCCGTTCGGCGTCCGCACCGGCAGGTACACCTCGAGCAGCTCGTTGGCCGGCTCCTCGAAACGGTTCTCCGGCTCTGAAAGGTTGCTCAGCTCGGCCTTGACCGTGCCGGTGGCGAACGACTCGAGCTGGTCGGCGCCCAAGCCGAAGTGCTCGCCGATCAGCCGCGGCTCGTCGGAGTACAGGACCGTGCCGCTGCGGTCCCAGAGCTTCACCCGAACCTGCAGGTCGGGCATCACCTGGCCGCGCACGACCGCGTCGAGCGCGGCGATCGCCTCCGGATCACCGGTCAGCAGACCGTCGCGCAGCACCGGCTCGACCGCGATCTGGGCGAGGCCCCGGGTCATCCGCCGGGCGTCGTCGATCGCCTCCTCGATGCCGAGCGCGCGGCTCACGTACGCGGCGCCGAGCGCCACGAGGAGCAGCGTGACCACCGCGGTTCCCGCGTACCTCAGAGCGAGCCCCCGCCCGGTCAACCGCTCGCTGTCGACCGACGCGGACGGGGCCGGCACCCGCGCACGCACCGCGGCGGGCCAGCCTCCGACGGGTGTCCTCAGCGCCATGACGGCTCGCGAACCGGGGTCATGGACGGGCTCCTGGAGATCGGGTCACGGCCGCGGCGGTAGCCGGGTGACGTCGAAGTGTGGAACGGGCGCGCAACAGCAGCACTGAGTGTGCGGTCCTGGTGCCGCCGCTCGGAGCCACATCGAAGGGGGAATCACCCCCCGAACCTGAGGGTCCGATCGGCTGACCCTGCAAACGCGGGGCCGCCACTCCCCCAGGTCACGGCTACCGGACACGGCCCGACGGTCGCAGAGTCTGGTCCCGCGAGGACGGCGAAGTGTCGCACGGAGCGGAGGGAGCATCATCGTGATCGACATCCGGTTGTTCGGCCGCACCCGGGTGCAGACGCCCCACCGGGTCCTGGAGTTCACCGACTTCGGCGGGGCCAAGCCCCGGCACATCCTGGAGATCCTGTGTCTGCGGGGCGGGGGGCCCGTCGCCACCCCCGCGCTGGCCGACCTGCTCTGGGAGGGCCGACCGCCGCGCAGCTGGCCGGCCACCATGTACAGCTACGTGGCCCTGCTGCGCCGGGTGCTGCAGCCGGGCATCCCCGGCCGGCACACCGTCGTCCGGACCACGGAGGCCGGATACCGGCTCGATCCGCGGGGGGTCGAGGTCGACCTGCACCGGTTCGACCGGCTGGTCGACGAGGCCGGCGGCAGCCCACCGGCGATCGCCCTGCCGCTCTGGCAGCAGGCCTGCGGCCTCGCCGCGCGCGACCTGCTGGAACACGAGTCCGGCGTGTCGTGGGCGGTACGGGCGCGCGCGGAGCACCGGGCACGCGTCGTCGACGCTGCGCTCGCGGGGGCACGGACGGCCCTGGATCTGGGCGTCCCCCTCGTCGCGGCCGATCTGGCCCGCCGCGCCACGCTGGCCGACCCACAGAACGAGGAGGGATGGCAGGTGTTGATCGAGGGGCTCGGCCGGGCCGGGCGGCATCTCGACGCGGCCCGTGCGTGCCGGCACCGGCTGCGCGAGGCGGGTACCGAGCCCGATGCGCACACCCTCCGGTCGGCCGTCCTGGCGGCCGGTCCGCAGCAGGCGGGCCGTGACCGGTAGCTGACCGGAACGGCGGGACGCCCCCCATGTTGTGGGGGCCGGCGTTCCCCCGGCTCGGGCTGCCGGGCCCGGGGCCGGACCCGGGACGCTCGCGAGGCCGGTCGGGAACCGGCGAGCGCACCGCCCGGCCGTCGGATCGCCGGGCCCGTCGATGAGGGGATCGCGCCATGTTCGTCGGCCTGGAGGCCGGTCGCTATCTGGCGGCCGCCGTGATGCTGGCCGCCACCAGCCTGCCCGCCGGCGGCGCGGGTGCGATTCTGTCCGGTGGGACGCCGCCGGCCGTGGTCGACTGCGCCGTCGCCCCTGATGACGTCGGCTGCCTGCCGGGTGGCGATCCGGTCGACCCGGGCTACGCCCTTGATCCCGGCCTCGAGCCGGGCTCCGACGACCTCAGCGGTGGTTTCGCCACGCACAGCGACTCCGGCACCTCCCCCGACAGTGACTCCCTCTCGGTGGAGAGCCCGTCCGTGGAGGACGGGTCCGGGCCGGGAGCAGCGGATGCGGGCTCGTCGGATTCGGGAGCCACGGACTCGGGAACCTCCGGTTCGGGCTCGTCGGACTCCGGGTCGTCGGATTCGGGCTCGTCGGACTCCGGGTCGTCGGACGGCGGCTCGTCCGGCACCGGGTCCGAGGACGGCGCATCCTCCGGCGACGGCGACCGCACGTCGGACAACGGCGGCCTGCCGAGCTGCACCCCTCTGCAGAGCGACGGCAGCTCCTCCGCCGCGCAACTGAACGGATGGGGCACGCCGGAACGCGTCGAGGAGTTCGATGACGCCGAGCTCGCTCAGTGGGAGCTCTACTCCGGCACCGGGTTCGACGGGAAGGGTCGTCGCAGCCCGGACGCGGTCTCCGTGACGGACGGGCTGTTGACGATCACCGGCGACGCGAGGGGCACCACAGGGGGCCTGGCCTGGGACTTCGGCTCGCAGTACGGCCGGTGGGAAGGCCGGGTCAGGGCCCCGGTCAGCGACCCTAGCTACACCGCCCTCATGCTCTTGTGGCCGGACGCGCAGGACTTCCCCACCGGCGGCGAGATCGACTTCATGGAGATGGCCGACCCCACCCGGCAGAGGACGAACGCGTTCATCCACTACGGGCCGGACAACGCCCAGATCGGTGGCGAGATCTGCATCGACGCGACCCGGTGGCACAACTGGGCCGTCGAGTGGACGCCGGCGAGGATCACCATGTTCGTCGACGGCCGGGAGTGGTGGTCGACCACCGAGACCGACGCCTTCCCGCCTCGCCCGATGCACATGACCATCCAGCTCGATTGGTTCTCGCAGGGCGACGGCGACGTCCAGCCTTCGGAGATGGTCGTGGACTGGGTGCGGTTCTACCCGGCGACCGGTGCGGGTCCGTCGCCGCAGGAGAACAACGCCGACGCGGCGAGCAGCACCCGCTGATCGCCCCCGCGCCCCGCGCCGCCGTGCTCCGGCGCGGGGCGTCCGGCTTCACGGACGCGGTCAGCTCGCGGTGAGCACGACCCAGCTGTCCGGGCCCGCCTGCGCCAGCACGAGCAGCTGGCCCGCCGGTGCATCGGCGAGCAGCCGCGCGGCCTCGGCGGTCGTCATGGTGGCGCGGTACCGCACGGTGAACGACTGCGTGGTCCCGTCCCGGTAGCCCACCGTGATCGATGTTCCGGGACCGGCCGTGTCGACGACCGTGGGTGAGTCCAGCGTGATGACGGTGCACCCGCCGTCGGTCCAGACTCCCCCGCCTGCGGCGGGCAGCGCCGGCACTCCCGAGGCCCGCTGCTCGACCGGGGTGAGAGCGACGGGGCCGCCGGGGAGGGTCAGCTCTCGTGGAACCGGCGGCGCGGGTGTGGCCGCCGGGTCCCGAGGGGCCGCGGGATCTGGTGCCGCTCCGGGACCCGTGGACGGTTCAGAACCCGAGGCGGGAGCGGCAGCCGATCCCGGGCCCGCGGCTGGTGCCGAACCCGCAGCCGACCCCGGGCCCGCAGCAGGCGCCGAACCCGCAACAGAGCCCGGGCCCGCAGCAGCCGTCGAACGTCCGGCCGACGGAGACTCCGCGCTGAATGCCGCGACTGGAGCGGTGTCGGGGACGGGTGCGGCGCTCGGGGTGGGCTCTCCCGCGCTCGGGCCGGCGGCGGGGGCCCTCGGCTCGGGCACGTCCGGCGTTCCGACGCCTGGTGGACCCACGAATCCTGCACCCTGGCCCGCCGCCGGGCCGATGCCGGCTCCGTCCGGCGGCGTCGCCCCATCGGGAGCGGACGGGGTGGCCACACCCGGTGGTAGGTCGCCGGCGCCCGGACCCACGAGCCCGGGCGTCTCTCCGCCGACCGGCGGCCCGGTGTCCGTTGCAGACAGCTCGGCCGGCAGGTCCGAGGCGGCGATGGCCGCCGCCGCCGTCACCGGTTCCGGCGGTAGCGAGTCGCTCGGCTGCGGCAGCGGACCGGGAGGCAGCGGCGCCGGCGGCGCCTCGAACGCCGGAGGCGACGCCGAGATCAGGGGTGGCGCGAGCGGCGCCACGTAGGGCAGCAGCCCGGTGCTCGGCTCGCCGGTCGCGGCAGGCCGGGTCGCGCCCAGGTAGTCGTCCCCGCGCCATCGGTAGTACGAGGTCCGGACCGGCGTGCCGAACGTGGGGGCGTTGACCATGCGGCCTTCACCGATGTACATCCCTACGTGGTGGACCTTGGCCGCGGTGCCGTAGAAGACCAGGTCACCGGGTTGTAGCGCCGCCCCGTCGGACACGTGCGGTCCCGCGTAGTACTGGGTGTGCGCGGTCCGCGGCAGGGTGATCCCGGCCGCGGCGTAGGCGAACGTCGTCAGGCCGGAACAGTCGAAGCCGGGGTCGCCGGCCGCGGGCCCGTTCCCGCCCCACTGGTAGGGCAGGCCGAGCTGCGCCATGGCGGTGTCCACCGCGATCCGGGCGCGGTCATCGGGCAGGTTGGTCGTGAACTCGGCCGGTCTCAGCTCCTCTGCGGGCGCGGGCCGGGGCGCCGGCGGCAGCCCGACGAGCCCGCTCAGGCCCTCACCGGCCCGCAGTGCGCGCAGTCGCGTCTCGTCCGCGGGTGGCGGGGCGTCCCGGCCGGCTCGCGCCGACGACGAGGTGATCGGCGCCGCCGACGGGAGCGTCCCGATCGTCGCCATCCCGAGCAGCGCGGCGAGCACCCACGTCGCGGTGAGCCGTCCGGATTCGGGCCGGGGGTTGCCACTCGGTGACGCCACGGGATCGCGGGGATCGGCGCGGTGGCGGCCACCCCGGCCCCCGCTCGACGGCGCGCGTGACGAGGTCACGAGATCCGGGTCGTCGCACACCGTCATACCCGCTCCCCCCGAAACGGTCGGCTGTCGATCTCGAACGAGCATGCCGGGCGCAAGCGGTAGTCGTCATCACGCCATCGGTCGAAACCCCCATGTCGGGTGAACCGGACGGGTCAGGAACCCGGCCAGGTCGGCCGTTCCGACTCGCGGGTGGCAGGCCGCTGTGCCGAGGACGGACACCTACCGCGCACGGCGCCGTGCTTGGCTGAGCGCATGGATCTCGTCGACGTGGCCGATGCCGATGGCGTGCGAACGCTGACCCTCGCCGATCCGAAGCGGCGCAACGCCCTGTCGGTCCAGATGCGAGCGGAGCTGCGGGACGGATTGCGGTCCGCGGTGGACGATCCGAATTGCCGGGTGATCGTCCTCGCCGGAGCGGCCGGCTTCTTCTGCGCCGGCGGCGACATCAGTTCGATGAGCGCCGACCCGGAGATGGGCGAGTATCGGCTGCGGCTGCTCGGCGAGGTCACCGAGCTGATCACGGGGGGCGGGACGCCGGTGGTCGCGGCCGTCGAGGGCGGCGCGTTCGGGGCGGGACTGTCGCTGGCGGCCGCCGCCGATCACGTGGTCGCCGCCGAGGACGCCCGCTTCTGCGCGTCCTTCGGGACCATCGGGCTCGGTACCGACGGCGGCCTGGCATGGACGCTGCCGCGGCGGATCGGGCGTGGCCGAGCCACCGAGATGATCATGTTCGGGGAGGTCGTCGGCGCGGCGGACGCGCACCGCATCGGCCTCGTCGAGCGCCTGGCGTCGCCGGGCGCAGCGCTGCAGGTCGCACAGGAACGAGCGGCGTTGCTGGCCGCCCGGTCGCGGGACGCGCTGACCGCGAACAAGTCCGCGCTCAGCGGCGCGCACGCCGACCTGCCGGCCCTGCTCGCCGAGGAGACGCAGGCCCAGCTGCGGCTGCTGGCCGGGCCGGACTTCGCCGAGGGCCGGGCGGCGTTCTTCGACAAGCGGCCCGCGCGGTTCGCCTGATCGCCCGCCTGCCGGGGACGCCCGGGCCCGCGTCAGGGCGCGAACTCGCGTCCCGGCAACTGCCAGGCGACGACCAGCTTCGCGATCTCATGGTTCCCCGGCGACGCTGGTGCCGGCCGACGGCGCCGCCCAGCGTCGCGGCGGTGCGCGGAGGTGGTGGGGATGTCGTTGCGAGTCGCCGACGCCGGGGTCGGCGTGATGCTTCCGAGCTTCGGCCCCTTCCGGCTCGGCGCGCCACCGCTCGTCCGCGGGGCGCGGCTCGCCGAGGAGCTCGGGTTCGACTCGGGCTGGGTGGGCGACCACCTGAGCTTCCATCCGCCGGTGCTCGACGCCCTGTGCGCGCTGTCGGCCGCGGCCGCCTGCACCGAGCGACTGGTCCTGGGCGCCGGAGGGCTGCTGCTCCCGCTGCGTGGTCCGGTGTGGACGGCCAAACAGGTTGCGACGGTCGCGTCGCCGGCACCGGGCCGGGTGCTGCTGGGAGCCGGGGTCGGAGGTGTGGACCCCGCCGAGTTCGAGGCGGCGGGCGTGCCCCGGTGACCGAACGCGGCGCGCGCCTCGACGAGTCGCCGGAGATCGTCGCGGCGCTGCTGCGCGGTGAGGCCGTCGACCATCCCGGCTCGCTGCTGCCCACCCGCTCGCCGGCCCTGGAACCGGCACCTGACCCGGTTCCTCCGCTGGTCGTCGGCGGGCGTTCGGACGCCGGTCTGCGCCGGGCCGCCCGCACGGCCGAGGGCTGGCTCGGCGTCTGCACCTCGCCGCGGCGGCTGCGCCGGGCCCGCGAACGCCTCCAGGAACACGCGGCCGAGTACGGACGCCCACCGTGCACGTCGCTGATGATGGTGTTCACGCACGTCATCGCGGGTGCACAGAGCCGGGAGGCCGCACGGGAGGAGAGGGCCCGGTTCGTCGCGGGGCAGTACGGGCTGGCGCTGGAGGCGGTCGAGCGCTGGTCCCTGATCGGCGACGGGCGAGAGGTCGCCGAGGGTCTCGCGGCACTGCGGGCGGCCGGCGCGGCGGGCTTCGTGCTGTTCCCCGCCGCCGCCGACCCGCTGGTCCAGTACGAACGCCTGGCCAGGATGCGCCAGCACCCTCGACGGGTGACCCGGCCGGCGGACCTGCGTGAGATCGGCGCCCGGGCAGCCGGCCGCTTCCGCCGGCCGGCCACAAGGGCTGCTGTCTCGTCAGGCCGCCGGCGGTCCGGGGTAGGCGCCGTGCGGCCCGCGAGCTGCACCGATCACCGACGCGTTGCCGGTGGGTCGCCGGACGACGGCGACGAACGACATCCGATCTCCTTCTCGCTCCGGCGGGTCAGGACGAGGCGGCCGGGGGCGCCGCGGCGGGCGCCGCGGGCGCCGGGGTCGGCGCGAGCGGGCCGCCCGCGTACGTGGTGACCACCGACGCGTTCGGGTCTAGCGTGCCCGCCTTGATGGCCTTCTCCTGGTAGGCGATCTCCCGCTCCAGCGCCCGGTTGTCGCCACGCGCCCGCGCGGTGAGCATCCGGGCGGCCGTCGGGGTCAGCGTGCAGGTCCCCGGCACACCGGGTGCGTGCCCACACGCACCGGTACCGCTCATCTGCGGCTCGACCAGCTTGGGCTCCGGCGCACCGGTGAGCAGCGCCCCGCCGAACTGCCGGCGGGCCGGCGACCCGCACCGGCCGCACGCGGCCTCGTCCGGCACCGGGCGCGCGACCCAGTGCTCGGTGCGCACCCCGCAGTCGCGGCAGCGGTAGTCGACGAGGACGCCCATCAGTCGATTGCCTCGCCGATGGCCTTCAGCTTCGCCCAGTCGTCCGGGTCGTGCTGGATGATGATCGTGGCGTCGTTGGCGTGCGCGACCTGCTTGAGCCGGCGGATCGAGTGCACGGCCTCGAGGGTGCTGTAGTCCGAGGGCATCGGCAGGTCGTCGGACAGCGCCTCCGGCACGTGCACGGTGTCGCCGGTGAGCATGACGTTCTGGTTCGGCAGCCGGACCAGCACGCTGCTGTTGCCAGGGGTGTGGCCGGGCAGGCTCAGGATCTGGATGCTGCCGTCCCCGAACAGGTCGTGGTCGCCGGTGAGCGGGTTCCAGTCGAAGCCGCGGGCGGGCTCGAGGTCGGCGGTGCGGAAGAACACCGACGCCGCGGGCATCGGCCAGTACGCGTAGGGCAGGTCCTGCGCCCCGATGTAGAACTTGGCGTTCGGGAACAGCTTGATCGCGCCGGTGTGGTCGAAGTGCGAGTGCGTGATGATCACGTGGGTGATGTCGTCGGCCTTGAAGCCGACGGCCTCCAGCTGCTTGTCCACCCGCAGGTCGGAGGTGTACTCGAGGCCGAGGTGGGTGGCGAGCTCGCCGTAGGTGCCCACCGGGTCGTCGACGGCCTCGGGCGCGATGCCGGTGTCGACGAGGACCAGGCCCCGGGGGTGCTGGATGACGTAGGTCGGGACGGGGATGTAGATGCTCCCGGTACCGCCGACGACGAGCAGCCCGCGGTCCAATGTGAACTTCGCGCCGTCGAGTGCCCACAGCTTCGTCGCTGTGCCAGTTGTCATGAGGCGTCCTCTCTCCAGACAGGGGGCGACGGCCGGGACAGCGGGAGCGGCCGACGGTCCATCGTGGACCCCGCCGGGCCGGGCCGGTGCGGTGATTCCGTCGTAGGGCGAACGCTAGTGACAGCGCACACATGCACCACGTCCCATATTCAGACACGGGCATGCGTCACGGTTCAGGTCGTGGCGAGCCGGGCTCGGATGTCCTCCCGCAGCTTGAACTTCTGGATCTTCCCGCTCGCCGTGCGGGGCAGTGCGTCGACGGTCTCGAGACGCTCGGGCAGCTTCTGGTTCGCGATCCGGTGTCCGCGCAGGAACTCCACGAGATCCTCGAGGGCCACCGGGCCGTCCGCCGGCACCACGTACGCGCAGATCCGTTCCACCATCACCGGATCCGGCATCCCGACCACGGCCACGTCAGCGACTCCGGGATGGGTGAACAGCAGGTCCTCGATCTCCTTGGCTGAGATGTTCTCCCCGCCGCGGACGATGATGTCCTTGCGCCGTCCGGTGATCGTCACGTAGCCCGCGGCGTCCAGGACGGCGAGGTCCCCGGTGTGGAACCAGCCCTCGGCGTCGAACGCCGCGTCGTTGAGCGTCGGATCGAGATAGCCGACGAACAGGTCCGGCCCGCGCACCAGCAGCTCCCCGCCGGTGCCCGCCGGCACCGGGGTGCCCTCCTCATCGACGACGCGGGCCTGGGCGGTCTTGATCGGCCGGCCGTCGGTGGTCGCCCGCTTGTCCAGCGGGTCGTCCGCGTTCCCGCTGGACAAGGTCGGGAACTCCGTCGAGCCGTAGACCCGGGTCGCCAGGCATCCCAGTTCCCGCTCGGCACGGCGGATCAGCTCCGGGGGCACGTCGGCGCCGCCGCAGCCGAACACCCGCAGCGCGCTCAGGTCGTGGGACGCCCGGTCGGGATGGTGGGTCAGCCCGTGCAGGAACGGGGTCGCACCCACGACGAAGCTGCCGCGATGGCGCTCCAGCAGCGTAAGGGCGCGGCCGGGTTCCCAGATGTCCTGCAGCACGACCGTCGAACCCAGCAGGAACGGCAGGTGCAGCCCGTAGAGCACGCCGGTGATGTGGGCGACCGGCGACGGCATGAACACCACGTCCCGGCCCGTGAGCCCGAACAGGTCGACGATGCTGCGGTTCTCGTAGTCGAGCGTGTTGTGCGTGTGCAGCGCGCCCTTCGGATCGGACGTGGTGCCGGAGGTGTAGAGCAGCAGCACCACGTCGTTCGGGTCGCGCTCGACCGCGGGCAGCGCGCCGTCCGGCGCCTCCGCGACGAACGCGTCGAACCGGAGCTCGCCCGGTCCGGCCTGCCCGGCCACCACGACCACGTCGCGCAGGTCCGGCAGCTCGCCGCGCAGCTCGCTGATCATCGCCGGGTGGTCGAAGCCGCGGAACACCCCGGGCACCACCACGATCGACGCCCGAGACTGGCGCAGGATGAAGCCGACCTCGCGGTGGCGGTAGATGGGGATGATCGGGTTGCTGACCGCGCCGAGCCGCAGGGCGCCGTGGTGCACCGCGAACGCCTCGACCCAGTTGGGCAGCTGCCAGGCAACGACGTCCCCGCGGCCGATCCCGCGGGCCCGCAACGCCCGCGCGGTCGCCTCGACCAGCGCGTCGAGCTCGCCGTAGGTGAGCGAGCGCTGCCGGTCGACGACCGCGAGCCGGCCGGGGTCGCGGCGGGCGTGCTCGGCGAGATCGGCGTCGATCAGGTGATCGCGCCAGCCGTCGGGCCCGGTCGCGGCGGCGATGATCTCCGGGGTCAACCGGGTGGGAGCGATCACGCGGCCCGTCCCAGGCGGATGACCACCCACTGCCGGCCTCCTCGTCGTCACGGTGCGCGGAACGTCGACACCGACGCCGGTGTCGACGCTAGCCAGTCCGCCGCGGTCTGCGGTGCCGCGTTCTGGGACACCGGCCGGGCCTGGGGCCCGGGGACCGGGTACTCAGCCGACCGCTGCTGGGCCCCGTGCTCAGCGGGATCGGGACATCCGCTGCACCGTGCGTCTGATGTCCCACATCCGATGATCATGCGGCGGCCGCAGCCGGCGGCGCGCGGATCTCCTCGAGCACCCTGCCGCGTTCGCCTGCGAGGTCGTGCCAGGTGAACCGCAGCAGGTCCCAGCCACCCCGGACCAGCGCGTTGCCCTTGCGGCGGCCGGCCCGGAACCGTTCGGCGCCGACGTGCCAGGCCCAGCCGCCCACCTCCACCGCGACGCCCGCCGCCGGACGGCCCGGTCGATCCGGTAGGCCCCGAGGGGACGGCCGAGCGCCCAGCCCCGTCAACCCGGACCGCCGTAGCGGCAGGCGCGGACGGCGCCCGTGGCGGCGAGCGCCGATACCTCACCGAAGGCACCGCGACGACCGTGGCGACCTCGGCGGACGGTTCTCGATCACGGCTCCGCAGGCGACGGCTGCGGGCCCCGGACCAGCCGACCGGGCAGCGCGCCGGTCGGCTCGCCGTCGCGGTAGGTCTCCTGCCCGGCGACGACGGTGTGCCGGTAGCCGTCGGCCCGCTGCACCAGCCGCCGCCCGCCCGCAGGTAGGTCGAACCGCATCTCCGGGCGATGCAGCCGCAATCCGTCGACGTCGATCACGTTCAGGTCGGCGCGGTAGCCCGGCGCCAGTACGCCGCGATCCCGCAGCCCCACGGCGCGGGCGGTGTCGCGGGCCTGACGCTGGACGACGAACGGGAGGTCGAACCGCTCGCCGTCACGGTCGCGGGTCCAGTGCACCAGCAGCGTGGTCGGGAAGCTGGCGTCGCAGATGGTCCCCACGTGGGCGCCACCGTCGGACAGTCCCGGCACGGTGTGCGGGTGGGCGAGCATCTCCTGCACCGCATCGAGGTTGCCGTCGGCGTAGTTCGCGCTGGTCAGGTACAGCATGCCGCGACCGGAGTCGGCGATCATCAGGTCGTAGGCGAACTCGACCGGCGAGATCCCGGCCCGGGCCGCACGCGCCGCGATCGAGTCGGACGCGGGCGGCTCGTAGTTCGGCGGGTCGGTCAGCTCGTACATCAGCTCGAACTTGTGGATCAGGTTGCCGCCCAGCCGGTTGCGGTCCTTCTCCCGGGTCTGCGCGGCGAGGATCTCGCGCTTCACAGCGGGCTCGGCCATCCGGGCCGCCTGCCCGGCCGGCGTGAGGTCGGCGAGCCGCCGCCACACCGGGTTCGTCAGGAACGGGTGCAGCGTGTTCTGCAGCCCGAGCAGCATCCCGACCGGGCGTGCGGCGACCTGCGCGCGGATCAGCGGCCCGTCGGCGTGCGCGGCCTCGAGCAGGTCGAGCACCTCCCGGTGCCGTTGCGGGGCGAGCGGGAACTGCACGAGCGACACCGACAGCGGCCGCCCGGAGGCGCGCACCATGCGTCGCAGCAGCCCGAACTCCGCGGCCGGGTCCGGGAAGTCCGACACCAGTTGCAGGACACCCGTACCGGTCTCACCGATCGCCGTGGCGATCGCGGTCAGCTCGTCGGCGCCGACGTCGTAGGACGGGATCAGCTCGCCGTCGATGCTCTTGTGGTTGAGCGTCCGCGACGTCGTGAACCCGAGCGCGCCGGCCTGCACGGCCTCCTTGGCCAGCCGCGCCATCAGCGCGATCTCCTCGGGCGTCGCCGCAGCGTGGGCGACGGCGCGCTCCCCCATCGCGTGCACCCGCAGGGCGGCGTGCGGGACCTGCGCGGCCAGGTCGACGTCGTGCGGGCGGCGCTCCAGGGCCGTCAGGTACTCCGGGAACGACTGCCACTCCCAGCTCAGGCCCTCGTGCAGGGCGCTGCCCGGGATGTCCTCGACGCCTTCCATCAGCTCGATCAACCGGTCGCGGTGGCCGGGAACGACGGGGGCGAACCCCACGCCGCAGTTGCCCATGACCACGGTGGTCACCCCGTGCCAGGACGACGGTTGCAGCCGTTCCTCCCAGGTGGCCTGCCCGTCGTAGTGGGTGTGGATGTCGACGAAACCGGGTGCGACCACGGCCCCGTCGGCATCGATCTCACGGCGTCCGCGGCCGGCCACCCGGCCGACCTCGACGATCCGTGCGCCCTGCACCGCGACGTCGGCGGTCCGCCGAGGCGCACCCGTCCCGTCGACCACCGTCCCGGCACGGATCACCAGGTCGTGCTCGGCCATGCCGGCCCCCCTCCGTCGCGGTCCGCCGTCCCATCCTGACCGGGCGCACGACGATCCGACAGTCCTCTCCCGACACCTGTGCACAACTCGGCCGCCGGTCCGCCGCCGCGCCGGGACCGTGGACACCGGCCGGTGCCCGGCCGCGGACCCCGGCGTGCACCGGGCCGGTCAGGCGCCGGCGCCGCGGATGACGCCCCGCTCGTGCAGGCCGGCGAGCTCGTCGGCGGAGAGCCCCAGACCGGTGAGCACGTCGTCGGTGTGCTCACCGAGCACGGGCGCACGGACCGGCACCCGCGGGGCGCCGGCGAGGGCCACCGGGAGACCCGGGGCGAGATGCCGGCCCACCCCGGGTTGGTCGATCACGCTCATCATCGGGTTCTTCTCGATCACGACCCGCCCGTCGCCGCCGTCGGAGACCAGATCGCTGAAGGTGTTGTAGGTCGACCACAGCAGCGACGTGCCGGCCAGGCTCGTCTTCACCTCGGCGAGATCGGTGTGCGAGAACCACCGCGACAGCAGCCCGGCCAGCACCTCGCGGTACTCGAACCGATCGTCCTCCGACGAGAAGTCGACGCCCAGGCTCTGCTCCAGCGCGCCGACCACCTCGACGAGGCCGGTGGCGGCGAGCAGGTCGGCCCAGTGCCGCCGGGTGAGGGCGACGACCATGACCCGCCCGCCGTCGCGGGTGCTGAAGTCGCGGGCGAACCCGCCGTAGAGGTAGTTGCCCAGGCGCTTGCGCACCACCCGATTTACCTGGGCCTCGGCGAGGAACCCGAGATTGCCGGCGGCGGCCAGCGCCACGTCGTAGAGCGCCACGCTCATCCGCTGCCCGCGACCGGTCACCCGGCGCTGCCGGTCGGCGCCGAGGATGCCGAGCGCGGAGTAGAGCCCGCAGGCGATGTCCCACGCGGGGAGCACGTGGTTGACCGGGTCGGCGTGCCCCTCGGGTCCGGTGACCATCGGGAAGCCGACCGCGGCGTTGACGGTGTAGTCGACCGCAGGCGTGCCGTCGTGGTGGCCCTCGATCTGCACGTGGATGAGATCCGGGCGGTGCTCGGCGAGCGCGTCGTAGCTCAGCCAGCCCCGACCGACCGCGTTGGTCAGCACGATGCCGCCGTCGGCGCCGGACTCCGCGACCAGCCGCGTGACCAGTGCCTGGCCCTCCGCGGACCGGAAGTCGACCGACACCGATTTCTTGCCCTTGTTCAGCCCGGCCCAGTACAGCGACGTCCCGGACGGCGCGAGCGGCCAGCGATGGTGGTCCGGCGCCCCGCCCAGCGGGTCCACCCGGATCACCTCCGCCCCCAGCTGGGCAAGCGTCATCCCGCCCAGGGGTGCGGCGACGAAGGAGGACACCTCGACCACACGCATGCCGGTCAGCGGCAGCGGCCGGCTCTGCGGATCGGGGTTCTGCGCGGCGCTCATACGATGCACTCCTCGGCTCTCTCCGGTGCGGTTCGGCCGGACGGACGGCCCCGGCGCGGGCGTCGTTCGGATACGACGCTACTGTCCCCGCGTGCCAGCCCGATCCGTCCGTCGTTCGGTCCGTGTGCTCGCCGGTCTCGCACTGGCACCCGCTCTGCTGGTCGTGGCCACGGCCTGTGCGAGCGGGGACACCGCCGCCACCCCGGGTCCTGCGACGGCGACGCAGGACCCGGCCGCACCGACCGGGTCGGCGGGGTCGGTGGGCACCGGCGGTGGGTTGCCGCAGGCCTGCTCCCTGGTCCCCCCGGGCGAGATCAACTCCGCGAGCGGGCTCGCCCTGGCCGAGCCGTCCCCGTCCGGCAACGAACGGCGCAGCGTGTGTGCGTTCGACACGACGGCCTCCGGGGGCGTCGGGCTGAGCGTGGGCGTCGAACCCGCGAGCCGGTTCGACGCGAAGGCCGAGGCCTCGCGGAACTCGGTAGGAGTCCCGGGCACCGAGGTCCCGGGCCT
This sequence comes from Pseudonocardia bannensis, assembly GCF_012911875.1. Lineage (GTDB taxonomy): Bacteria > Actinomycetota > Actinomycetes > Mycobacteriales > Pseudonocardiaceae > Pseudonocardia > Pseudonocardia bannensis. The sequence goes on from NZ_JAAXKZ010000004.1 coordinate 95,641, forward strand.
CGGCGAGCGCGCCCTGTTCTTCTACAGCGACGCGGACCTGCCCGAGGGCGTCGGCGGAGTGCTGGTGAGCGGGGGCGGCTCCACCATCGACATCACCCTGCAGGGCGTCGGCGACGAGGCCCGGACGCGCGACGCGGCGGTCGCCATCGCGAAGGTGGCGCTGGACAGGATCTGAGCCGGCGCCTCAGTTCGGCGGGCCCGGCCAGTACGGCGGCGGCTCCGAGGTCCCGAGCCGGTCGACCGGGACGGGTGTGGAACGCCCGCCGCGGCCGTCGCCCGTGCGGTTCCGGTCCGGCCGGCGGTCCTCGCTCGGCATCTCGAGATAGCGTCGGGCGATCAGCCGGCCGGGCACGAGCACCCCGCAGTGGGGGCAGGCCGGGGCACCGTCGAGGGTGTAGGGCGAGGGCACCGGCACCCCCTGGACCGAGAAGAACTCGTACTCGCCGCCCTCCGCGTCCTCGTAGTGGACGACGTGGTACTCACCCACCCATCTCGGATGGGCCCACGGACACAGGAACTCCACCGTGTCCAGCGCGATCTCTCTGATCATGAGATGGGGCGTTCCTTCCCGTCAGGCCGCGGGCTGTTCGCCGAGGACGACCGGGACGGTCACCGCCCCGCCGGTGCGCAGGACCGTGACCTGCACCGTGTCGCCCGGTTCGTGCTGGGCCAGTACGGCCTGCAACGTGATGACGTCGGTGACCGCGTTGCCGTCGATCGCGGTGATGACATCGCCGGGCTGCAGGCCGGCGGTGGCCGCGGGACCACCCGCCTGGACGGCGACGATGCCCACTCCGATCGGCTTGCCGTCGGGATCGGTGACCGTCTGCACGCTCGCCCCGAGCGAGGCGCGGTGTGAGTTCACGACCCGGCCGTTGGCGACGATCTGGGTGGCCAGGTCCGTGACGAGGTCACTGGGCAGCGCGAACCCGATGCCCGGTGCGGTGCCGCCGAGCTGCGGCAACGTCGCCGCCAGCGTCGGGATACCGATCACCTGGCTGTCCAGGGAGACGAGCGCGCCGCCGCTGTTACCCGGATTGATGGGAGCGCTGGTCTGGATGGCCTGGCGCAGAACGGTGCCGGGCGAGTCCTCGCTCGGCGGCTCGGGCACCGTGCGGCCCACCGCCGAGACGATGCCGTCGGTGACACTCGCCTCCAGGCCGAGCGGGGCGCCCATGGCCATCACGATGTCGCCGACCTGCAGGTCGGCGGAGCGCCCGAACCGGGCGGGGCGCAGATTCGAGCCCCCCTCGATCTTGATGACAGCGAGATCGTCGGGCGGGTAGCTGGACACCAGGGTGGCCGGCAGTTGCTGGGTTCCCGTGGAGAGCCGGACGCTGAACCGGGACTCCCGGCCGACCACGTGCGCGTTGGTCACGATGTGCCCGTCGGAGTCGAAGACCACACCGGACCCGGTGCCCGCCGGGCTCTGGATCTCCACGATGGAGGGCAGCACCTTGTTGACGACGTCGGTGTACTGCCGCTCGAGCGACCCGCCGACGCTCTGATCGGCAGATATCTGATCGGGTGGGCTGCTGGTGCATGCGGTGGCCAGCCCGGTCACCAACGCCATCGCGAGGACCGCGTGTCCGACCACACCCCAGTGACGCATCGCCCACCTCCCCGGGTCGGAGGCGACCGTGCCACCCACCGCCAGCGGCGGGCCTGGTCCTGCCGGGTCGGACCTGGGCCGAGGCGTTCGCCCCACCGGGGCGTGCGGCTCAGCCGTCCGTGACCTCGGTCAGGAACTCCAGCACCCTTCGTGTGAACACGTCGTTGTCGTCACCGGCGACCATGTGCCCGGTCGCGGACACGTCGACGTACCGGGAGCCGGGGATCAGCCCCAGCAGTTCGGCCACCCCGTCGTCGCTGACGATGTCGGACTGCTCACCGCGGACGACCACGGTCGGCACCCGGACCCGGGCAGCGGCCGCCCGGGCCCGCTCGTAGGACGCCTCCCGCGTGGGCTCATCACTGATCCGCAGGAACGCCGGGTCCCAGTGCCAGTACCACCGGCCGTCCTCGCGCAGCCGCACGTTCTTGCGCAGGCCCTCCGGGCTGGACGGCCGGGTACGGTGCGGGTTGTAGGCGCGGACCGCCTCCGCGACCTCCTCGATGGAGCCGAACCCGTCGGGATGCGCCCGCATGAACGCCGTGATCCGGGCGACGCCGGCCGCTTCGATCTTCGGCACGATGTCGACGAGCACCAGGGCCCGGGCCAGATCGCCCCGCTCGCCCTGCCCCACGAGCGAGGTCATCCCGCCCATCGAGGCGCCGACCAGCACCGGACGTTCCCCGAGCGCGGCCACGACCGCGGCGAGGTCGGCGACCAGCGCACCGATCGAGTAGTCGCCGTCGGGGGCCCAGTCGCTGTCGCCGTGGCCACGGGAGTCGAGGGCGATCGAGTTCCAGCCCCGGGAGGCGAGTGTCGCCGCGGTGCGGAACCAGGAGTGTCTGGTCTGGCCACCGCCGTGCAGCAGCAGAACGGTGCCCTGCGACGCGCCACCCACGGCCGGCCAACGATCGCCGACGAGCCGGACCCCGGCGCCGTCGAACGCGACCTTCTCACCGGCGACGGGCGCCTCCGTCACGCCGTCGGCCCGGTGAACTTCGGGGCCCGCTTCTCCCGGTGCGCGGCGATGCCCTCCTGCACGTCGGGCAGCCCGAAGCCGTAGAACTCCAGCGCGAGCGACGCGTCGAAGGACGGGCCGGCGGCGCGGTACCAGTTGTTCAGCGCGTACTTCGTCCAGCTGATCGCGCTCGGTGCGCCGGCGACGAGCTTGCGGGCGACCTCCATGGCCTTGTCGTGCACCTCCTCGTCGTCGACGCACAGCGAGACGAGACCGATCCGCTCGGCCTCCTCCCCGGAGAGCGCGTCACAGGTGAGCAGGTAGTACTTGGCCTTCGCCATCCCGCACAGCAACGGCCAGTTGATCACCGCGTGGTCGCCCGCGGCGACGCCGAGCCGGGTGTGCCCGTCGACGATCTTGGCCTTGCGGCCGGCGATGGAGATGTCGGCGAGCAGCGCGACGGCGAGCCCGGCGCCGACGGCGGGGCCGTGGATCGCCGACACGATCGGCTTCGAGCAGTTGATCACGTTGTAGACGAGGTCGCGGGCCTCGCGCAGCGCCCGGGTACGCACCACCGGGTCGTTCGCCATCTCGGTGACCAGGTCGAACGAGCCGCCGGCGGAGAACGCCTTGCCGGCGCCCTGGACGACCACGACACGCACGGTCTCGTCACGATCGATCACCGGCCAGACGTCCGCCAGTTGCTCGTGCTCGGCCGGACCGACCGCGTTGAGGTTGGGCCCGTCGAGAACGATCCGAAGGATCCCGTCCTCCGGGCGTTCGAAGCGCAGCGCGGAGAACCTGGCGTAAGCATCCGACATGCGTCGCACCCTAACCGCTGACCTCGGTAACGGATTGTCCGGCGAGCCCTCCGCGTGCGTGCCGCCCGTCACCTTGTCACCATCGGGTCCCGCGGTGACAAGGTGGAGGCCATGAGCGACGGACAGGCGCAGTGGAGCGCGGTCGACGACTACATCACCGATCTTCTCGTCGGACCTGATCCCGCGCTCGACGCCGCGCTGGAGGCCAACGCCCGGGCCGGCCTACCGGCCATCGACGTCTCTCCCGCGCAGGGCAAGCTGCTGCACCTGCTCGCCCGGTCCATCGACGCGCGCCAGATCCTGGAGATCGGGACGCTCGGCGGCTACAGCACGATCTGGCTGGCCCGGGCGCTACCCGCGGACGGACGGCTGATCACTCTCGAGTACTCGCCCGTGCACGCCCAGGTCGCCGCGTCGAACATCGCGCGCGCCGGGCTCGACAAGATCGTCGAGATCCGGCAGGGGCGCGCGCTCGACACGCTGCCCCGCGTGGCCGACGACATCGACGAGCCCTTCGACCTGGTCTTCATCGACGCCGACAAGCCGTCGAACGCCGACTACTTCAAGTGGGCGCTGCGCCTGACCCGGCCGCGGGGCGTCATCATCGTCGACAACGTCGTGCGCGGCGGGCGCGTGCTCGAGGCGGACAGCGACGACGCCGCGGTGCAGGGCACCCGCCGGTTCAACGAGGTGCTCGCCGCCGAGACCCGGGTCAGCGCGACCGAGATCCAGACGGTGGGCAGCAAGGGCCACGACGGCTTCGCCCTCGCCGTGGTCCTGGAGGCCTGAGCGGGCGGCCGGTTCCCGACCCCCATCACGGTTATGGCCTGGCGGGCCGCCGACTACCGTCGCCACCGGCCCACCGCCCGACGAGAGTGAGACAACGACGTGGATCCCGCTGACCTGGCCGACGTGCTGTCCTCGGTGCGCGAGTTCATCCGCTCCGAGGTCGTGCCGCTCGAGGAGCAGATCGACGAGCAGAATGAGATCCCGGCCTCGCTCGTCGAGCAGTGCAAGGCGATGGGCCTCTACGGCTTCACCATCCCCGAGGAGTACGGCGGCCTGGGGCTCACCACGGCCGAGGAGGTCCAGCTCGTCTTCGAGCTCGGCTACACCACCCCGGCGCTGCGGTCGCTGTTCGGCACGAACAACGGCATCGCCGGGCACGTGCTGCTCGAGGGCGCCACCGACGATCAGAAGAAGGCGTGGCTCCCGCGGCTGGCCAGCGGCGAGGTGACCGCGTCGTTCGGGCTGACCGAGGCCGACGCCGGCTCCGACCCGTCCACGCTCACCACCACCGCCCGCCGTGACGGCTCGGACTGGGTGATCAACGGTTCGAAGCGCTACATCACCAACGCCCCGGTCGCCGACGTGATCATGGTGTTCGCCCGCACCAACCCCGACGCCCCGGGCAACCGCGGCATCTCCACGTTCCTGGTCCCGGCCGACACCCCCGGGCTCTCCATCGGCCCCAAGGACCACAAGATGGGCCAGTTCGGCGCCTGGACCGCGGACGTCTACCTCGATGACGTCCGCGTCCCCGCCGACGCCGTCATCGGCGGCGAGGACGGGATCGACAAGGGGTTCCTCACCGCGGCCAAGTGCCTGGCCCACGGCCGGGTGCACATCGCCGCGCTGTGCGTCGGCATGGCGAACCGGCTCGTCGAGGAGTCGGTGGCCTTCGCCCAGACCCGGCAGGCGGGCGGTAAGCCGATCGCCACGTTCCAGCTGGTGCAGGGCCTGATCGCGGACTCGGTGACCGACTACTACGCGGGCCGCGCACTGGTGCTGGAGACCGCGCGGGCGTTCGACGCCGGCACCGACAAGGTGGCCGGGCCGTCGGCGGCCAAGTACTTCTGCAGCGAGATGGTGGGCCGGGTGGCCGACCGGGCGGTGCAGGTGCACGGTGGCGCGGGCTACATGCGCGGGGTCGCCGTCGAGCGGTTCTACCGCGACGCCCGGCTGTTCCGCATCTACGAGGGCACCAGCCAGATCCAGCAGGTCATCATCGCCCGCCACGCCCTGGGCAAGGCCGCGCGCGGCTGACCTCCACCCCTTTCCCGGCGGCGCCTCGCCGAGCACGTGCTCGACGAGGCCCGCCGCCGCGGCTACCGGGCGATGCAGTTCAACGCCGTGGTCGAGGTCCACACGCGCGGTCTGGCTGTGGCGGTCGCCCGGGTTCGAGGTGATCGGCACGGTGCCCCGCGCGTTCCGGCATCCGACGGCCGGGGCCGTCGGGCTGCACATCATGCACCGCGAACTCTGAACACCACCCCGGGACAGCAGAACGCCGGGCCCGCGCACATGGCGCGGACCCGGCGTTCGGGTGAGCTCAGTGGTTGGCGGGCCGGATGTGGTACTCGAAGACCAGGCCGCCCACCGTGATCAGCAGGATCACGACGGCGATGACGATCAGCCAGACGTAGAAGAACGCCAGCCCGATACCGACCAGCGCCGCGGACGCCGCGACGGCCACCGGCCAGTAGCTGCCGGGCGAGAAGAAGCCGACCTCGCCCGCCCCGTCGGAGACCTCGGCGTCCGGGTTGTCCTCCGGGCGCTCCTCCAACCGCCGTGAGACGAACCGGAAGTAGGTGCCGACGATCAGCGACAGGCCGCCGGTGAGGAACAGCGCGGCCACGCCGACCGGCTCCTGGGTCAGGACCGTGTAGACGATCGCCGCCACGAAGAAGAAAGCGGTGCAGATCTCGAAGACCCGGGACTCGACCTTCATCGGTGAATGCTCCTCTACGCCCGGTCAGCCGCTGGTCGGCAGGGTGGCCGCACGCTGGGTGCGGTCGGTGGCGAACGGGTAGGTGGTGATGGCCTCCGGCGCGCACCACTCACCGCAGTTCAGCGCCTGCAGTGCCTCACCCGCGGTGTACGGGACGCCCGTCTGCGGGTTGTTCTGGCTGCGGAGCGCGATGTACCTGTCGTAGAGGGCCGGCTGCAGTGCACGGACCTCGAAGTTCATCGCTGCGTGGTAGGCACCGCACAGCTCGGCGCACCGGCCGACGAACGCACCCTCACGCTCGATGCGGTCGATCACGAAGGTGTTGTCGGTGTCGTTCTTCTCCGGCATCGGGAAGACGTCGCGCTTGAACAGGAACTCCGGCACCCAGAAGCTGTGGATGACGTCCTTGGACCCGATCGTGAACTCGATGCTGCGGTCGGTCGGCAGCACCAGGATCGGGATGGTGGAGCTCGTGCCCAGCGTCTCGATCGGCCCGCCCTCGGGGGTGCGCGTGCCGGTGTAGTCGAACTGCCAGTTCCACTGGAAGCCGGTCACCGCGACCCGGACGTCGGGGGTCGAGCTGCCCTTGTCCACGTACTGCTGCACGTTCACCGTGAAGCCGAACAGAACGGCCACGATGATGGTCGGCACGACCGTGAAGACGATCTCGACCGGCAGGTTGTACTGGGTCTGGCGTGGCGGGGTCTCGTCGTCGCCCTTGCGCTTGCGGTGGAAGGCCACCGCCCAGAACATCGCGCCCCAGGTGATGACACCCACGATCAGCGCCGCGACGGCCGACCAGGTCCACAGCTCGCGCATGGCCTCGGCCTGCGGCGTGACGCCGACGGGCCAGCCGAAGCGGAGGACCTCGTCCACCGAGCAGCCGGTGGTCAGCGGGATGACCAGGGCGGACAACCCGGCCAGCTTCGCCGACCGCCCGAAACCGGTGCGGCGGCGGTCTCCCCCGCGCTGTGCTCGGCCCACTGCTCGCCGCCTCCCTGACCTCGTACGTGTGGTGGTGGTGCGCCCGTAACGGCCGCGACGGCGACAGCGCCGGACGGGCCGGGGCCGACCTCGTGCGCACACGTCTTCGACCCGGCGTAGAGCCTAGCCGAGCAGATCGCCGGATCGCCTCTCGGGTGTGGCTCGGGCTCCCCCCACCCTCTCGGCATACTGACTCGCTGTGTGCGGACTGCTGGGACTGCTGACCGCCGGGGCTGACGCAGCCGACCGGATCGAGCCGATGGCGCGCGCACTGCGCTGCCAGCGGCACCGCGGACCGGACGAGAGCGGTACCTGGAACGACGCCGACGTGGTGTTCGGGTTCAACCGGTTGTCGATCATCGACGTCGAGAACTCGCACCAGCCGCTGCACTACGCGGACGGGCGCTACACCATCGTCTTCAACGGCGAGATCTACAACTACCTGGAACTGCGGGCCGAGCTCGCGGACCGGCACGGCGCGACGTTCGCCACCGAGGGCGACACCGAGGCGATCGTCGCGGCCTACCACCACTGGGGCCCGGACGCGGTGCGCCGGCTGCGCGGGATGTTCACGTTCCTGATCTGGGACAGCCAGGAACGGGTGCTGTTCGGCGCCCGCGACCCGTTCGGCATCAAGCCGCTGTTCTTCGCGACGGGCCCGGCGGGCGTCGCGTTCGCCAGCGAGAAGAAGAGCCTGCTCGAGATCGCCCCGGCCCTCGGGCTGGGCGACGGGACCACCGGCGACCTCGACGCCGCGGCCCTGCAGCACTACCTGCTGCTGCAGTACGTCCCCGAACCGGCGACGCTGCACCGCGCGATCCGCCGGGTCGAGTCCGGCACGTACGTCACGGTGCGCCCCGGCGGCGAGATCGACCACGAGCGCTACTTCGTCCCGACGTTCGACGCGCCTCCGTCCGGGGCGCCCACCAACCCGCACGCGGTGGCCGCACTGCACGGGCGGATCGCCGACGTGCTGCGCGACTCGGTCGCCAAGCACATGCGCGCGGACGTGACGGTCGGCGCGTTCCTGTCCGGAGGTATCGACTCCACCGCGATCGCCGCGCTCGCCAAGGAGCACAACCCGGACCTGATCACGTTCACCACCGGGTTCGAGCGCGAGGGCTACTCCGAGGTCGACGTGGCCGCCGAGTCGGCCGCCGCGATCGGGGTGCGCCACGTCGTCCGCACCGTCAAGCCCGACGAGATGATGGAGGCGCTGCCGCTCATCGTCTGGTACCTCGACGACCCGGTGGCCGACCCGGCGCTCGTCCCGCTCTGGTTCATCGCCCGCGAGGCGCGCCAGCACGTCAAGGTCGTGCTGTCCGGGGAGGGCGCCGACGAGCTGTTCGGCGGCTACACGATCTACCGCGAGCCGTTGTCGCTGGCTCCGTTCGAGAAGGTGCCGGGCGCGCTGCGCGGCCTGCTCGGGCGGGCGTCGACCCGGCTGCCGGAAGGGATGCGCGGCAAGGACCTGCTGCGCCGGGGGGCGTTGTCGCTGGAGCAGCGCTACTACGGCAACGCGCGGATCTTCCGCGACGACCAGCTGGCCGGGGTGCTGCGCCGCTACGACCCGCGGCGCTCGCACACCGACGTCACCGCAGCGCACTACCGCGACTCGGCGGCCTGGGACCCGGTCGCCCGGATGCAGCACGTCGACCTGTTCACCTGGCTGCGCGGCGACATCCTGGTCAAGGCCGACAAGATGACCATGGCCAACTCGCTCGAGCTGCGGGTGCCGTTCCTCGACCCCGAGGTGTTCGGCGTCGCGTCCGGACTGCCGCTGTCGCAGAAGATCACCGAGAACACGACGAAGTACGCACTGCGCCGGGCGCTGGACGGGATCGTGCCGGCGCATGTCCTGAACCGCCGCAAGCTGGGCTTCCCGGTGCCGATCCGGCACTGGCTGCGCGACGAGATGTACGCGTGGGCGCGCGACATCATCTGCGACTCGCAGGCCGACCACCTCGTGGACCTGCTCGCGGTGCAACGGATGCTCGACGCGCACCGGGACGGACCGGTCGACCACAGCCGGCGGATCTGGACCCTGCTGGTGTTCCTGCTCTGGCACGGCATCTTCGTGGAGCAGCGGATCCGTCCCGAGATCCCCGAGCCGGCCTACCCGGTCCGGCTCTGAGGCCCGCCCTCACCACGCGAGTCGCGGGACCTCCGCACCGGTTCGGACGAGTCCGGGGCGCCGCCGCGCCCGGCGCCGCCGGCTCGTCCGGGGTGGCCTGATCTCGACGCCCGCTCCGGGCCCGAGCACGTCCTCGTCCCGGCCCGATCGCGCCGTGTTTCCGTAGGACTGGGCGAGTCACGCAGTACCGTCACACGACCTTGATTCAGGGCTTGACTCAATCTCAAGTCAGCGCTATAACTTTTCTCGTCAGGTCACTGCCAGGTTGGCAGCACTACGAGAGGAGAAGCCCCGATGCTGCTCAACTACGAGCCGTTCGCGAACGTCGACGCGTTCCGCCTGCTGGACCGGCTGGCCGGCTCGGCCGCACACCCTGCGCGCACCGGCATGCCGATGGACGTCTACCGGCTCGACGACCACTTCATCGCCACCTTCGATCTGCCGGGCGTCGACCCGGGCTCGATCGACGTCACCGTCGAGGGCAACAACTTGACCGTGCGCGCCGAGCGCAGCACCCCGCACGAGGCCGGGGACTGGCTGGTCGCCGAGCGACCGCGTGGCACCTTCAGCCGGCAGTTGATGTTGGGCCGTGGCCTGGACACCGATCAGTTGGCCGCGACCTACCGCGACGGCGTCCTGACCGTCACGATCCCGGTGGCCGAGCGGGCCAAGCCCCGGCGCATCGCGATCTCCCACGAGGGCGAGCAGCAGGCCTTGACCGGGCATTCCTGACCCCCGAGCGATCCGACCGGCATGATCCGTCGACGATCGGGAGGCAGATGACAGCAGACGAGACAACATCACAGATCGCAGGACACCGATGAACCTGAACAGGCTGGACGACGAGGACTACCCGGCCGTGACGATGGGTCAGGCCGCGGAGCTCCTCGGCGTCCAGCCTGCCTTCCTGCGCAGCCTGGACGCCGGGGACGTGATCCGGCCGCACCGCACCGGCGGTGGACACCGGCGCTACTCGCGCCGCCAGCTGTCCGTCGCCGCGCGGCTGCGCGCCCTGTTCGACGAGGGACACACGCTGGCCTCCGCGCACCGGATCGTCACCCTGGAGGACGAGTTGGCCGGAGCCGGACGCGAGTTGCGCGAGGCGCAGAGCGATCTCGACGAACGCACCGACGAGCTGGCGCAGGCCCGCAGCGAACTGCGCGACGCCGAGACACATATCGCCGACCTCACCCGCCGGCTGGACTCGCTCCGGGACGATTGAGCAACCGGGGCCCCCGCCGGCGTCGCGCACCACGCCGCGCGTGGCCGCAGGGCGTACGGCAGGTCGCGGGTGAACGCCGAGGCGGGCCGGCCCGCCCACGGACCGCCCCGGCTCGCACCGAGACCGCGGCTCGCACACGCGGAACAGCGCGACACGCGCGCGAGGACCCCGACTCGCCTACGGGAATACCCCGACTCGCGGGTCGAAGGACCGCGACTCGCGCACGGGAAGGCCGCGACTCGCGCGCGGGGGGACCCCGACTCGCGGGGCTTCGGGGGCGACTTTCGGGGTCAGGCGGGTAGGACGGTGGCGATCTCGGCGGCAGCCTCGGGACCGTACGCGTCGCGCAGGCGCACCAGGCCCTGCTCCCGGTCCCACGTCCACTCCTGCGGGCCGTCGGTCTCGAGCACGTTGACCGCGATCAGCGACCCGAGCTGCGCGGCGCGCTCCAGCCTCAGCCCGCCCGCGACGCCGGCCAGGAAGCCGGCGCGGAACGCGTCGCCGACGCCGGTGGGGTCGACCTTGCCGGTCTCCGGCACGACACCGATCTTCAACTCGACGCCGTCGCGCCCGACGATGTGCACACCGTTCTCACCGAGCGTGGTGATCCGGATGTCGACGAGCTCGGAGACCTGCTCGGCGGTCCAGCCGGTCTTGCGGAGCAGCAGCTCCCACTCGTAGTCGTTCGTGAGCAGGTACTTCGCGCCCTCGACCAGCCGGCGGATCTCCGGACCCTCCATGCGCGCGAGCTGCTGGGACGGGTCGGCGGCGAACGTGTACCCCCGCTGCCGGCACTCGTCGGTGTGTCGCAGCATCGCCTCGGGATCGTTGGCCCCGATCAGCACCAGGTCGAGGCCACCGACGCGCTCGGCCACCGGACCCAGCTCGATGTCGCGGGCCCGGGACATCGCGCCGGCGTAGAACGTCGCGATCTGGCACATGTCGTCGTCGGTGGTGCAGACGAAGCGGGCGGTGTGCACGTCCTCACACACGTGCACGCCCGAGCAGTCGACGCCGTGGCGCTCCAGCCAGGACCGGTAGTCGGCGAAGTCGGATCCGACGGCACCCACCAGCACCGGGGCCTGCCCGAGCACGCCGAGGGCGTAGGAGATGTTGCCGGCCACGCCGCCGCGGCGCAGCACCAGGTCGTCGACGAGGAAGCTCAGCGAGACCCGTTGCAGCTGCTCGGCCACCAGCTGGTCGTTGAACTTCCCGGGGAAGTGCATCAGGTGGTCGGTGGCGATGGAACCGGTGACGGCGATAGGCACGAAGCGTCACCTTACCCGCGCCATGCAGCGGACCCCCGGTCCGAAGGCGCGCAGGCCTTGCGGACCGGGGGTCCGGAGCGAAGATCTACGACCGCCGGGAGACCGGCGGGACACCGATCAGTTGAACGAGTCGCCGCAGGCGCAGGAGCCGCCGGCGTTCGGGTTGTCGATCGTGAAGCCCTGCTTCTCGATCGTGTCCACGAAGTCGATGACCGCGCCCTGCAGGTACGGCGCGCTCATCCGGTCGACCCCGACCTTGAGACCGTGGAAGTCGCGGAACAGGTCGCCGTCCAGCGAGCGGTCGTCGAAGAAGAGCTGGTAGCGCAGGCCGGCGCAACCACCCGGCTGAACCGCGATACGCAGGTGCATGTCGTCGCGGCCCTCCTGGTCCAGCAGCGCGCGGGCCTTGAGTGCGGCAGCGTCGGTCAGCTCGACGCCGTGCGTCTCGGTCGCTGCGTCGGTCTGGACGGTGTTCTCGACGGTCATGACTCTCCCAACAACGGGCGGGGCAGTGCTGTTCCCAGATGCCGTGGATTTATTCCCGGGCGCACAGGTCGATCGCAGCGCTCGGGGAGCCCCACGTGCTGTCGCCATAGTAGGCCCTCCGGCCGACACCGGTCCCCCAGCAGAGGCCCCGGCCTCACCTTCGGGGGTGATCCGCACCACCGGCCGTCCGTGCCGCCCTAACGGCTCCAGCGTGCCGCGGTCCGCTCGGCCAGCGCGGCGAGGGTCCCGGCCGGATCGGCCATCGACGCCTCGACGCCGCCGGCCTCGTCGGCCACCGCGTAGGCCGCGTCCACTCCGACCGCGGCCGCCTCGCGGCGCCCGACCGACACCTGGCCGGCCAGCACCAGGCACGGTATCCCGCGATCGGCCGCCGCCCGGGCCACCGCAGTGATCAACTTCCCACGCAGGGACTGCCAGTCGAAGCTGCCCTCGCCCGTCACGGCCAGTCCGGAACCGGCGGCGACCCGGTCCAGCGCGGCGTCCAGGCCGACCAGCCGGCGGACCAGCCCCGCACCCGACTCCCGGCGGGCCCCGCACGCCAGGAGTGCGGCGCCCAGCCCACCGGCCGCTCCGGCGCCTGGTTCGTCGCGCACGTCGGCGCCCGCGGGCAGTCCCGCCGCGGCCAGGACGTCGGCGAACACAGCGAGGGCGGCGTCCAGCTCGGCGACGGCAGCGTCGTCGGCGCCCTTCTGCGGCCCGAAGACCGCAGCGGCGCCGTGCCGTCCGAGCAGCGGGTTGTCCACGTCGGCGGCGGCGACCAGGTGCACCCCGTCCAGCTTCGGCAGGCCGTCCAGCCGGGCGCAGCGAGCCAGCGCGGTGCCGCCATCCGGGAGCGGGGCCCCCGATCCGTCGACCGGCTCGGCGCCGAGCGCGGCCAGCATCCCGGCGCCGCCGTCGGTGGTCGCCGAGCCGCCCAGCCCCACGACGATCTCCGCCGCCCCGGCGTCGCGGGCCGCCGTGATCAGCTCACCGACCCCGCGAGTGGTGACCCGCCGGGCGGTGGCCGGGGTGCGCCGCTCGCGCGGCACCAGATGCAGCCCGCACGCCGCGGCCGACTCGAGGTAGGCGGTGTCCCCGACCTGCAGCCACCCGGCCGGAACGGGGTCGCCGAAGGGACCGGTCACGGTACGTTCGCGAAACTCCCCGCCCAGCGCCGCCTGCAGCACCTCGACGAAACCGGTGCCGCCGTCGGCCAGCGGGAGCAGGTGCAGCTCGTCGCCCGGTGCGGCCCGGCGCCACCCCTCGGCGATCGCGGCGGCCGCCGCGGGCGCGCTGAGCGTCCCGCCGAAGGAGTCCGGAGCCACCACCACCTGCACACATCGGAGGCTATCGCCCGTACGCTGGAACGCGTGAGGTTCCTGCGCCGCTCCGAACAGACCGCTGCCACCGTGGGCTCCGGCGGGTCCGACACGGCGCAGAACCCGGACTCCGGTCCGGCCACCGACGGCACCCGCACGGTGGGCAAGGGCCGTCCGACGCCGAAGCGCCGCGACGCGGAGTCCAAGCGGCGTGGCCCCGCC
>NZ_JAAXKZ010000050.1 GCF_012911875.1 Pseudonocardia bannensis
CGGCCGGGTTGGGCCCGGAGGGGTTGTCCGCGGTGTTGCTGGTGGGGGGGTCGTCGCGGATTCCGTTGGTGGCGCAGTTGGTGTCGGAGCAGTTGGGCCGTCCGGTGGCGGTGGACGCGGACCCGAAGAACGCCATCGCCAAGGGCGCCGCCCTCGCCCTCACCCCGGCTCCGGCTGCGGCGCCGGCCACCGACGCCGCCGGAACCGGCGGGTTCCGGCCCGGCCCGTCCGCGACGAGCGGGTACCGCCCGGCGGCGGCACCGATCCCCCCGCCGCCTCCGAAGGGTGGCCTGGGCGCAGCCGCGGCCGGTGCAGCGGGTTTCCTCGCCGGCGCAGGCACCCCGTCCGGTGCCTCGCCGCACGACGGTCCGGACGCCGGTTCCCCCGCCACCGACGAGATCCCGGCCGTTCCTCCGGCCGGCGGCTTCGACGCAGCAGGAGGCGTCCCGCCGCGGCCCCCGGTCCGGCCGGCGCCGGACACCGCGCCCGGCTACGAGTACGGGGACGAGTACCGGGACGGGTACTACGACTACGGCGACGAGGCGTCCCCGGCGTCGCGTCGGAGCCCCGTACTCCTGGTAGGGGCCGGTGGCGCGGTGGCGGCGGTCGGCGTCGTCGCCGCTCTCCTACTGTGGCCGGAGAGCGGCCCGGTCAGCAGCGCGAACACGCGGATCGTGCCGGCCGCTCCGGCCCCGGCTCCGGCCCCGCTCAGCCCGGAGGTCACCTCGCTGACGACCCCTGAGGTGACGGAGGCCGTCGTCGAGCCGCCCGCACCCACCCGGCCGCCCCGGACGAACGGACCAGCGCCTGCCCCTCCACCCGCACCGACCTCGGCGGCGCAGCCGCCACCCGAGCCGCCGCCCGTCACGACGACGGTGCCGGCGACGACGCCGCCGCCCCTGCCGCCGACAACGACGACGGAACCGCCGCCGACCCAGCCGCCGGCCCCGCCGCCGACCGGTGTTGCCGAGCCTCCGTTGTAACAAGTTGTGCCCAGCGGATCGCCCGACGCACCCACGGGCGAGGTCTCGCCCGCCTGACCGCGCCGCGGCGCGCACGACCACCTGACCGTCATCAGCATCGCCCGGAGCCCACGTCGCCCACGTCGCGGCCGCCGCGCCCTCCCGTCCGGACGGCATCTGCCGCTGCACCAGTTGCGGCAGCCGGTCCGCCCGGACGCGAGCGGGATGAGCGCCGCGGCGGGCCGCGGCATCCAGGACCGGTCGCCGTGCCGAGGGGGCCGGCTGGCGCTGGGTCGCCACCGTCGGCTCCCTGTCGGCGCTGAGACCGTTCGCCGACACCGAGTTGACGCTGCACCTGCACCGGGCGCCCGGGGCGAGTGGGCCACCCGTCGTCACCGGATCGCAGCCGCTGTGCGTGACGTCACACCCCCGACAGCGGGCCGGAGCCAAGTGGTCGCGGCCGCATCGGCCGCCGAACCCCTCCGTCATGATCGCGATCACACCCCGCACCGGTGCTGCGGGAGGGCCGCCCGCGATCGAGGTCGCCGCAGCCCCGGAGTGGGGTGCGTCACCGGGAGGTGCTCGTGTGCCCGTCGTCATAGTTCGGACCATGGCGTCCGATAATCCCCGACATGCGAAAGGGCCCCGTTCCGGTGATCCGGAACGGGGCCCTTTCGGGTGTAGCCCCGACGGGATTTGAACCCGCGCTACCGCCTTGAGAGGGCGGCGTCCTAGGCCGCTAGACGACGGGGCCGTGGAAACGTTTTCGCGTTTCCGCTGGGGTACCAGGACTCGAACCTAGACTAACTGAACCAGAATCAGTCGTGCTGCCAATTACACCATACCCCAATGGATCACGTTCATCCGGGGCCCAGCTGGTGGAACCGGTGTCCGTGTCCTGCGAGAGATACTTTAGCGGACCCCTCTCGCCCGCTCCAAACCGGCCCCCAGTCGACGCAGCGAACGGTCCCTACCCAGCAGTTCCATGGACTCGTAGAGCGGCGGGGACACCGTCCGGCCGCTCACGGCGACCCGCACCGGGGCGAACGCCTTGCGCGGCTTGAGACCCAGACCGTCGATCAGGGAGGCCTTCAGGGCCGCCTCGATCTCCGGCGCCGACCACTCGGTGAGCGCATCAAGGCTGGTCAAGGCCGCTTCCAGGATCGAGACGGCGTCGGGGCCGAGGTTCTTCTCAGCGGCCTCCTCGTCGGGCGCGAAGCTCTCCTCCGGCACGAACAGGAAGCGGAGCATGCGGGCCGCGTCGGACAGGACGACGCTGCGCTCCTGGACCAGCGGAGCCGCCGCGGAGATCATTGCGCGCTGTTCATCGGTGGGGGTGCCGTTGATCACAGGCTGGGCGAGATCAGAGAGCTCGGCCTCGAGGTACGGCTCGACCCGCCGCGCGAAGTCCTCGACGGGCAGCGCCCGCAGATGCGCGGAATTGATGGCCTCGGCCTTCTTCAGGTCGAACCGGGCCGCGTTTCCGGACACCCGGGACACGTCGAACGCGGCGACCATTTCGTCGAGGGAGAAGACGTCCCGGTCCTCGGCGATCGACCAGCCCAGCAGGGCCAGATAGTTGAGCAATCCCTCAGGGATGAAACCGCGGTCCCGGTAGAGGAACAGGTTCGACTGCGGGTCGCGCTTGGAGAGCTTGCGGGCGCCCTCGCCGGTGACCAGCGGCAGGTGGGCGTACACCGGCGCCCCCTGCCCGATGCCGACCCGCTGGAGCGCCTCGTAGAGGGCGATCTGCCGCGGGGTGGAGGAGAGCAGGTCCTCCCCGCGCAACACGTGCGTGATCTCCTGCAGCGCGTCGTCCACGGGATTGGTGAACGGGTAGAGCGGGGTGCCGTCGCCGCGGGCGAGCACGAAGTCCGGGACGGTCCCGGCGCGGAAGGTGACCTCGCCGCGGATGAGGTCGGTGAACGTGATGTCCCGGTCGGGCATCCGCAGCCGGTAGACCGGCGCCCGGCCTTCGGCACGGAACGCCGCCCGCTGCTCCTCGGTGAGGTCCCGGTCGGCGTTGTCGTAGCCGAGCTTGGGGTCGCGGCCGGCCGCCCGGTGCCGGGCCTCGATCTCCTCGGCGGTGGAGTACGACTCGTAGACCTCGCCCGCGTCGATCAGGCGGCGCAGCACGTCGGCGTAGACGTCGCCCCGCTCGCTCTGCCGGTACGGCCCGTGCGGGCCGCCGACCTCCGGGCCCTCGTCCCAGTCGAGGCCGAGCCAGCGCAACGCGTCCAGGATCGCCTCGTAGGACTCGACGGAGTCGCGGTTGACGTCGGTGTCCTCGATGCGGAAGACGAGGTCGCCGCCGTGGTGGCGGGCGTAGGCCCAGTTGAACAGCGCGGTGCGGACGAGGCCGACGTGCGGCGTGCCCGTCGGCGAGGGGCAGAACCGCACCCGGACCCGGGGCGAGGAGCTCAGGGATGCAGCAGAAGACGACACGCCGTACATGGTCCTCGTCGCTCGTCCGGCGCCGGGACCTGGCCCCCCGTCGCCTCGGGGAGTATATTTCAACGCATGATGAACAACGGGCGCACGACGGTCTGCGTGGTCGGGGGCGGCCCGGCCGGGATGGTGCTCGGCCTGCTCCTGGCCCGTGCCGGGATCCAGGTGACCGTGCTGGAGAAGCACGCCGACTTCCTGCGCGACTTCCGCGGCGACACGGTGCACGCGTCCACGCTCACGCTGCTGGACGAGCTGGGCCTCGGGCCGCGCTTCGCACAGCTGCCACAGCGCCGGCTGGACCGCCTCATGGCGCAGCTCGACGGGGGCTCGGCCCAGCTCTCCGACCTTCGGCGGCTACCCGGAGCGCACCGGCACATCGCACTCGTCCCGCAGTGGGACTTCCTCGACCTGCTCGCCGACGCGGGCGCACTCGAGCCGTCGTTCACCCTGCGCCGCAACGCCGAGGTGGTCGGCCTGCTGCGTGAGGGCGGCCGGGTGACCGGGGTGCGCTACCGCGACCGGACCACGGGCACCGAGCACGAGCTCACCGCCGGGCTGACGGTGGCCTGCGACGGCCGCGGCTCCACGGTGCGGGAGGCCGCCGGGCTCACCCCCCGTTCGTTCGGGGTGCCGATGGACGTCTGGTGGTTCCGACTGCCCCGGCGCGCGGACGACCCCAGCGGCGCCGTCGGCCGGTTCTCCCGGGGGCAGCTCGCCGTGATGATCGACCGCGGCGACTACTGGCAGTGCGGCTACCTCATCCGCAAGGGCAGCGACGCGGCGCTGCGGGCGGCGGGTATCGAGGAGCTGCGCCGGCGATTCACGGCGCTGCTGCCCTGGATGGCCGACCGGGTCGACCACCTCGCATCGTGGGACGACGTGAAACTGCTCGACGTGCGACTGGAGCGGCTGCGCCGCTGGTACACCGACGGGCTGCTGCTCATCGGGGACGCGGCGCACGCGATGTCGCCGGTCGGCGGCGTCGGGATCAACCTGGCCGTCGCCGATGCGGTCGCAGCGGCGCGACTGCTGGCCGCCCCGCTGCGCCGCAGCGGACGGGTGAGCCGCGCCGACCTGCGGCGGGTGCAGCTGCGGCGGTGGTGGCCGACAGCGCTCATCCAGGCCGGGCAGCGCGTCATCCACCGGGCGATCCTGGGCCGGGCGCTCGCCGCGGATCCCACCACCACCCCGGCACCGGCCGGGCTACCGCTGCCGATCCGGCTGCTGCGGCGCTTCCCTGCGCTGCAGGGCATCCCGGCCCGGCTGGTCGCGATCGGCCCGCTGCCCGAGCACGCACCGCAGTGGGCCCGCCGCACGCCGCAGAACACGGCCGAGGCCGCCGCCCGGCCGGCCGCGGCCCCCATCGCTGCGGACACCGCACCCGCTCACGCCGGTACGGGCCCCGCGATGCCGCACCCGCCGACCCGGCGGAAGCCGGCCCGCTCGTAGACCCGGCCGGCACCATCGCTGCCGGCGGCGGGCCTCACGAGGCCGGCACCGCGGGCTCGTCACCCACCGGGACGGCCCGACGGCACCGCCGCCGCGAGCCCGGAGCTCCGCTCCCGCATGGCCGCGTAGGCCAGCGCGTCGACCAGCGCCAGCCAGGACGCCTCGACGACGTTGCCGTGCACGCCGACCGTGGTCCACGACCCGCCGTGGTCGGTGGACTCGACGAGCACCCGGGTGACCGCGTCGGTGCCGTGCCCGTCGGGATTGTCGGCTCCGCCGCCCGGGCTGAGGAGACGGACCTTGAAGTCGGACAGCTCCACGTTCTCCAGCCACGGACGCGAGGGCGTCAGCGCGGCCCGCAGCGCCGCGTCGAGCGCGTTGACGGGCCCGTTGCCCTCCTGCGTCGCGATCATCCGGACACCGTCGACGAGCACCTTCACGGTCGCCTCGGAGACCACGGCACCGTCGGCCCGGTGCTCGATGATCACCCGGTAGGACTCGAGGGTGAACGGCGCCACGGCCTCGGACCCCGCGCCGGCGGAGGCGGCTCCGTCGGCGCGGCCGATGGCCGAGCGCATGAGCAGTTCCAGCGACGCGTCGGCGGCCTCGAAGGACCAGCCCTGCGCCTCCCGCTCCTTGACGGTCTGCACCACCTCGGAGACGGCGTCGGGATGGCCGGCCAGGTCCAGGCCGAGCTCGGCGCCCTTGAGCTCGACGCTGGCCCGGCCGGCCATCTCGGTGACCAGCACCCGCTGCCCGTTGCCGACAACCTCGGGGTCCATGTGGTTGTACAGCTCCGGGTCGACCTTGATCGCACTCGCGTGCAGGCCCGCCTTGTGGGCGAAGGCCGACGTCCCGACATAGGCCTGGTGGGTGTCGGGTGCGATGTTGGCGATCTCCGCCAACGCGTGCGAGGTCCGGGTCAGCTCGGCGAACGCGCCCTCGGGGAGGACGGGCATGTCGAGCTTGGTCACCAGGTTCCCGACGACGGCGAACAGATCGGCGTTGCCGGCCCGCTCCCCGTAGCCGTTGGCGGTGCACTGCACGTGCGTCGCACCGGCCTGGACGGCGGCCACGGAGTTGGCGACCGCGCAGCCCGTGTCGTCCTGGCAGTGGATGCCGAGCCGGAACCCGGTGCGTCCGGCCACCTCCCGCACCACCTCGGCGACCCCCAGCGGCAGCATCCCGCCGTTGGTGTCGCACAGCACCGCGACGTCCGCCCCGGCCGTCACGGCCGCCTCCAGCACGCGCAGCGCCGTGTCCGGGTCGAACCGGTAGCCGTCGAAGAAGTGCTCGGCGTCGAGGAACACCCGCCGGCCCTCGCGGCGCAGGAACGACACCGTGTCCGCGACCATCGCGCAGTTCTCCGCCACATCGGTGCGCAGCGCCCGCTCGATGTGCCGGCGATCGGACTTGGCGACCAGGGTCACCACCGGGGCGAGGGAGTCGAGCAGCGCCCGGACCTGCGGGTCCCGGTCCGCGGTCAGCCCGGCCCGCCGGGTCGAGCCGAACGCGACCAGGGCGGCGTGCCGCAACTCGAGCTCGCCGGCCGCCGCTCGGGCGAAGAACTCGGTGTCCTTGGGCAGCGCGCCCGGCCAGCCGCCCTCGATGTACCCCACCCCGAGCGCGTCGAGGTGCCGGGCGACCGCGAGCTTGTCGGCCACCGAGTAGCTGATGCCCTCGCGCTGAGCGCCGTCGCGGAGCGTCGTGTCGTAGACGTGGAACGCGTCACCGAGCGGGGTGCCAGCGGGTTCGGTGCGAGGGACGGGGCGGGACATCGGGGTACTCATCTCCTGATCACAGGGCGTCCGGGCAACAAAAAAGACCTCCCGCGGATGCGAGAGGTCTGCGCGTCGGCTGTGGAGCTCGGTTAGCCGACGCGCTCGTCGATAATGATCACGGTGGGACGCACGGCTCCGAGTCTGGCACGCGCCGTTCCCCGGTGTCACACGTCGGTCCCACATCATGGGAGACACGCAGGCGAGGGGTGTCGTCGCGGGGGTGATCGAACAAGGATGGGCGCCGAGTCGGCGGACATCGTGGTCCGCCGGCCACCTGATCTCCCGGAGGCGTCCATGCCGTACCAGCTGACCGCGATCTACAACCAGCCCGAGGACGCTGCCGCGTTCGACAAGCACTACGACGAGGTGCACGCCCCGCTCGCCGCGAAGATCCCCGGGTTGCAGAGCTTCACCATCAGCCGGCCGGGCCCCGGTCCTGACGGCAGCGCGCCGGCCTACCACCTGGTCGCGGTCCTGACCTTCGAGTCGGAGGAGGCCTTCGGAGCCGGCATGGGCAGCGCGGAGGGCCAGGCTGCAGTCGACGACCTGCCGAACTTCGCCGGAGCCGGCGTGACGATCCTGAACGGCCCCAGCCGGGCCGTCGTCTGACTGCACCACTCGTCCCGCGCGTGGCAGGACGGCCACCTCCCCCGTCGCCCGACGCGTCGGGGGCCGTCCTGTCACGGGAACGGGCCGGGAACTGCCGGCCCAGGCCGCTGCCGGTCCCCTTACCGCCGGGCGTGACCGGTCCCGACGGCCCCGCCGGAGCAGCGGGCCGGGCGGCCGCCCACCATCGCGGTACCGGCGCCGCGAACCCGCAGCGGCCGGCTCGGCTCAGCGCAGGTCGGACGGGGCGGTGGCGGCCGACGACGACGCGGCCGGGCGGCCGACGAGTGCGGCCAGCCGGTCTCCGATGGACTGCGTGTGCCCGGTGGCGCCGTGGTCGCGGGTGGCCAGGTCGAAGGCCACCGCAGCCTCGATGCGACGGGCGGCGTCGGCATTGCCCGTGTGGTCGAGCAGCAGCGCGACCGAGAGCACCGCGGCCGTCGGGTCGGCGATGCCCTGCCCGGCGATGTCCGGGGCGCTGCCGTGCACCGGCTCGAACATGCTGGGGTTGCGCCCGCTGACGTCGAGGTTGCCGCTGGCGGCCAGCCCGATGCCCCCGGTCACGGCGGCCGCGAGGTCGGTGAGGATGTCGCCGAACAGGTTGTCGGTGACGATCACGTCGAAGCGGCCGGGGTCGGTGACCATGTGGATCGTGGTCGCGTCGATGTGCTGGTAGGCCACCGACACCTCGGGGTGCTCGAGCGAGACCTCCTCGACGATCCGCGACCACAGCCGGCCCGCGAACGTGAGCACGTTGGTCTTGTGCACCAGCGTCAGGTGCTTGCGCGGGCGGCGCTCCGCGCGGGCGAACGCGTCGCGGACGACGCGCTCCACGCCGAAGGCCGTGTTCGTGCTGACCTCGGTGGCGATCTCGTGCGGGGTGTCCTTGCGCAGCAGGCCGCCGGTGCCGACGTAGGGGCCCTCGGTGCCCTCGCGGACGACCAGCATGTCGATCTCGGGGTGCCCGGCCAGCGGGCCACGGACACCGGGGTAGAGCCGGGCGGGGCGCAGGTTCACGTGGTGGTCGAGCTCGAAGCGCAGGCGCAGCAGCAGGCCCCGCTCGAGGATGCCGCTGGGGACCGACGGGTCACCGACCGCGCCCAGCAGGATCGCGTCGTGCTGCTGCAGCTCGCTGAGCACCGACTCGGGGAGCAGCTCCCCGGTGGCGTGCCAGCGCGCAGCGCCCAGGTCGTAGGTCGTGGTCTGGACGCCCGGGGAGACCTCGCCCAAGACCTTCAGCGCCTCGTCGATGACCTCCGGCCCGATGCCGTCGCCGGGAATGACCGCAAGGCGCATTGTGGTGAGTTCCTCTCTCGAAATGACGTCGCCGCACGCTACCCGCTGCGCCGCCGCCGATTTGCCGCCGTCCACCCCTTCGGGGTAGCTCGCGACGGTGAATCTCGACTCCGTGGGAGGCCCACGCACCCCACGGACGGCGCGACACACCCCCGAGCGGGTCGATTATGAGGTCAGCGCCCGGCAGCGGAGATACCAGGGGGCGGCCCGACCACGGCGACCCGCGAGCCCGATGCGTTCTGGCCGAACACCACCAACAGGGGTCGGGTGGTTCCGCCGACGGTCAGCGTCGTGCCGGCGTCGGCGGTCCGGGTGAGCGAGTCGGCGCCGACTCCGGCCGCCGGACCGACCGTCAGCCCCGGGTCGAGCGGGTCGAAGGCGACCGGCGTGGCCATCCGGTCCACCAGCCCGTCCTCCGACTCCGGCGGGCCGTACTCGCCGTGCACGACCACCCGGAAGCGCAGCAGGGCCGACGCGGCGGACGGGTCGATCCCCAGGGCCCGCAGTCGCACCGGTAGCACCCAGGCGTCGGTGTCGAAGACGTTCGTGTCCGTGTCGCCGAAGAACCCGTTGACGGGCTGGGAGTCCACCTCGGCCAGGCCGCCGTCCGGCTGCGGCCGCCGCAGGTCGACGGTCGTCGCGACGAGGACGTCGGTGCCCTCGACCTTGGTCAGCGTGGTCGAGAAGTCGGGCCGGTCGTCGACGTCGACGTCGATCTCGACGGTCGGCTGGGTGGTGCTGCCGACGTTGTACAGGTCGGCCCAGGTGGTCACCGCGAATCCGAGGACGGCCTGGTCCGGGGTGCCTGCGGCGCGGGCGGCCGGTGCGGTCGACATGACGCCGACGTAGTGCAGGTCTCCCCCGCGTCCGGTCCGGTTGGCCACGCAGCCGGTGACCACCGTGCCGGCACAGAGGGGCAGCTCGGGGCTGTCGGCGACGAGCTCGAAGACCCCGACCCGGGAGCGGTAGGCCTGCGGGCCGGTGCCCTGGTCGACCCCGGTGCCGCCGAGCACCAGGCCGCCGCGCGCCGGCTGTGCGGGCACGGTGAGGGTGGACACCGGTTTCGGAGCGGCCGACACCGGGACCCGCAACGCGCCCTCGCCGGCACCGGGTGGCAGGTCGACCGGGGTGAACACGACGCGGCCCGAGGCGTCGGCGGGGTACTGCCGGGCCAGGCCCTCCTGCGCCAGGGCCACGGTCGGGTCGGCGGTGCGCCGCAGCGCGCGCGGATCGTCGATGCGCAGCCGCACGTCGACGACCACGCTCCCCACGGGTGGGACGGCCACCGTCGTGGGTGAGACCTCGATGTGCACGCCGGGTATCTCGGTGATCGGCTCGTACCGCGCGCCCAGCACCGCGGGCGCCCCGCCCGTGTTGACCACGCGGATCCGCTCGGTGCGCAGCACCGCCGTGCCGGGCGGCGCCTCCACGGTGCCGAACGCGACGCTCACCGCGCCCGGCCGGTCGGCGGCCATCGCCAGCAGCGACGTGCCCACCGCGGCCCGCGCGTCCACCCGCCCGGCGCCGACGCGCATCGGCGCCATCAGCGGACCGCTGCGGCCCTCCCCCGCGTACACGTCGCCGTTCGCGGTGTTCATCACCGCCGCCTTGACCTGCTCGGGGGTCCAGTCCGGGTGCGTCTCGCGGACGAGCGCGGCGATCCCGGCCACGAACGAGCTCGCCATCGACGTGCCGGAGAACGTCGCGCGACCGGCCCCGGTCCCCACCGCCGCGGACGTGATCGACTGACCCGGCGCCGCCACATCGGGCTTGACCGCCGGGCCCCGCGTCCCACGGGAGGTCGTCTCGTTCGGGGTGTCCTCGATCTGCGGGAGATCGCCGGGCACGGTGCGGACCAGCTCGCCCGCCAGCCGGACCCGCAGCGTGCCGTCGGCCAGTGCCGGGCGCAGCGCCTCGGTGGCCGGGCCGGTCAGTTGGAACATCGGGATGGCGGCGTTCCCGGCGATCTCCATCGCTCCGAAGTCCGCCCGGCCCGAGGTCAGCAGCACGGCGGCGGCCCCCGCGGTGTCCGCATTCGCGGCCCGCGGCGCCGAGCCGCACGCCCGCGCGGCCACCTCGTCGGCCCAGTGCAGCCAGACGACCGCGCCCCGCACCGCGGCCGCGTCGGCCGCCGAGTAGGGCGCGCAGCCATCGGCGTTCCCGGCGGACAGCGCGACGACGCGGCCGGACAGGTCGAGGCCCGGATAGCGCTCGTACCCGACGCTGTACTGCCCGGGGACCGTTCCGGCGAGAGCGGCCGGGGCGAGGACGCCGAGGCCGTCCTGCAGCACGGCGGCGTCCCGGACCGCGGCGACCGCGAGGGCGTGTGGGCTGTTTCCGGGCGGCCCGGCGGCGTCGTAGAGGTCACCGGTGTTGCCGGCGGCGGCGACCACGAGGACGCCGTGCTCGGTCAGCTTGGCGACGAAGTCGTTGAGCGGGTCGTCGCTCGCACCGAACTCGGCGCCCAGTGACAGGTTGACGACGTCGAGCCGGTCGCTGAAGTCGCCGTCGCCGTCCGGGTCGAGCGCGTGGTCGAGACCGAGCGCGGTCAGAGCGGTCGGGCCCTGGCAACCGAAGACCCGGATCGCGTACAGCGACGCCCGTGGCGCCGCACCGGGACCGATCCGCATCTCCCCGAGCTGCTGGGGCGTCAGCGTGGCGTGGTCGCCGCGGAACGTGCTGCCGTCGGCCGCGACGCCGTAGCCGGCCGCGGTCCCGGCCACGTGCGTGCCGTGGCCCGCGCAGTCGAGCGGGTTCGGGTCCGGGCGCGGGACGAGCGCCGCCGGATCCGTGCCCGCGCCGTCGTAGTCGTCGCCGGCCAGGTCGATACCGCCGACGACCTTCTCGGTCGGGAAGTACTCCGGGTCGGCGGTGGTGGGGTCGATCGCGGCGTAGGCCTGCTCGGTGCCCGGGCCGCCGAAGAGGGCGTGCGTGTAGTCGATGCCCGAGTCGACGACGCCGATCCGCACGCCCTCGCCGAGCTTCCCGGTCTGCTGCCAGGCCTGCACCGCTCGGCCCAGCTGGACGGCGCCGCCGTTGCTGGGCCGGACGAGGGTAATGCGGCGGACCGAGCGGACGTCGGGACGGGCGGCGAGCTCGCGTGCGGTCGCCGCGTCCACCCGCAGCGCGACCCCCGCCACCGCGTTGGTGGTGCGGAACAGCTCCCGCTCGCCCTCCGTGCCGCGCAACCGGGCGAGCAGCCGCTCGGTGATGTCCGCGATCCGGGCGCGGCCGGCCACCGCGGCCCGCCTGGCGATGTCCGGGCCCTGTGCGAGCAGCGCGGTGTACTCGTCGATCGCCGACGGCACGGTCAGCTCGACGAAGACCGCCGCCGGTCCGGCCGCTCCCCCGGGCGGGGCGAGCCCTTCACCGGGTCCGGGTGCGGACGCGTCCGGGGCGGCAGCCGACGACGACGACGGGATCGGTTCCAGCGCGGCGACGGGTCCCGCGCCCACTGTGCTGAGTACCGCGGCCAGCCCCGCTACGGCGATCACCCTGCGCCAGCGGGCTCGGCCCACCCGGTCACCTCCCACGGAGGCCGGCCCGCCCGGTCTCGCTGAGGGGGCAACCTAAGGGATGTGCGGGCGGTGACCGGCGCCGCGGCCTGCTACGCCGTGGGGCTACCGCCTATAACCCACACGGACGTAGTCCCAGTCACCGAAACCCTTGGCGCCCCAGTTCGCCAGTCCGCGCGCACCGCACAGGCGCCCGGGCAGGCCCAGAGCGCCGGTCATGAGCACGTCGGCGACGAAGCGCTCCGGCGCGACCGGCACGACGTCGACCGCGACGCCGATCCGGGCGAGCTGGTCCCGGACCACCGCGGGGCCAGCGCGTCCGCGACGGCGGGACCCGGCGCCCTGGTCGTCCGCGAGCGCGGCATGGTGGCGAGCCTGCGCGCGCTGCTCACCGGGATCTGGAACCGCGCCACCGAGTTCGATGTGTTCGACCCGGCCGGCAACACCGGGTGCCCGCCGCGGGAACGCCGGGTCCTCGAACTGATGAGCAGGGGTGTCACCGACGAGGCCGCGGCCCGCGAGACGGGCACATCGGTCCGCACCTACCGCCGCCACGTGGCCGAGGTGATGAGCATGCTGGGCGCTCAGAGCCGGTTCCGGGCCGGGGTGCTCGCCGTGGAGCGCGGCCGGCTGTGAGCCGGGGTCCCGGTTGCGCGCGATGACGGGCACCGCGCGCAACCGGTCGACGCTCAGTCGTCGAAGGAGATCAGCCGGGTGGTCTTGGCACCGACCGAGGCCCCGATCGGCTCGAGCACGCCCGGGTCCACCGGACGGTCGACGCGCAGCAGCATGATCGCGTCGGCGCCGTCGGTGGTCTGGCTGATCTGGGCGGCCTCGATGTTCACCGCGGCCTCGCCGAGCAGCGAGCCGACGCGGCCCATGACGCCGGGACGGTCGGCGTACTCCAGGAGCAGCACCTCGCCCTCGGCGCGCAGGTCGAAGTGCCGGCCGTTGACCTCGACCAGCTTCTCCACCTGGGCCCGCCCGGTGAGGGTGCCCGACACGGTGATCGACTCGCCGTCGGGCATCGCGCCGCGCAGCTGCACGACGCTGCGGTGGTTCTCGCTCTCCGGGGCGGTGGTGAGCTCCACGGACACACCGCGCTCGGCGGCGAGCGCCGGCACGTTCACGAACGTGACCTGGTCCTCGACGACGTTGCTGAACACGCCGCGCAGCGCGGCGAGCGGGAGCACCGAGACGTCCTCGGCGGCGAGCTCACCGGCGACGTCGACGGTCACCGAGCTCGGCAGCCGGCCGGCGACCGCGTACAGGACGGTGCCCAGCTTCTGGGTGAGCGGCAGCCACGGCCGGACCTCCTCCCCGACCACACCGTTGACCTGGACGTTCACCGCGTCGGGCACGAAATCACCCTGCAGCGCGAGCAGCACGGAGCGGGCGACGTCGGTGCCGGCCCGGTCCTGCGCCTCGTCGGTCGAGGCGCCCAGGTGTGGGGTCACGACGACCCGGTCCAGCTCGAACAGCGGGCTGGAGGTGGTCGGCTCGGTGACGTACACGTCGATGCCGGCGCCACCGACGTGGCCGCTGCGCACCGCGTCGGCCAGCGCCTCCTCGTCGATCAGGCCGCCGCGGGCGGCGTTGACGATCAGCACGCCGGGCTTGGTCAGCGCGAGCTGGTCCTTGCCGATCAGGCCCAGGGTCTCCGGGGTCTTCGGCAGGTGGATCGAGATCGCGTCGGCGCGGCGGAGCAGGTCCTCCAGCGAGACCAGCTCGATGCCGAGCTGGGCCGCGCGGGCCGGCGCGACGTAGGGGTCGTAGGCGATGAGCTCGGTGCCGAAGGAAGCGAGCCGCTGGGCGACCAGCTGACCGATCTTGCCCAGGCCGACGACGCCGACGACCTTGCCGTTGAGCTCGACGCCGGTGTAGGCGCTGCGCTTCCAGGCCCCACCGCGCAGGCTCGCGTCCGCCGCCGGGATGTGCCGGGCGACGGCCAGCAGCAGCGCGACCGCGTGCTCGGCGGCGGAGACGATGTTGGAGGTCGGGGCGTTCACGACCATGACGCCGCGCGCGGTGGCGGCGGGGACGTCGACGTTGTCCAGCCCCACACCGGCACGGGCGACGACCTTGAGCCGGGTCGACGCGGCGAGGGCCTCGGCGTCGACCTTGGTCGCGGAACGGACCAGCAGCGCGTCGGCGTCGGCGATCGCGGCCAGCAGAGCCGGGCGGTCGGTGCCGTCGACGTGACGGATCTCGACGCCGTCGCCGAGCAGCGCCACGGCGGACGGGGCGAGCTTCTCGGCGAGCAGGACGACGGGGCGGGTCTGGTCGTTGGCTGTGACGCTGCTGGTGCTCACGGTGCTGCGGTGCTCCCGGGATCGGGTCGGCCGGGTCTGGGGCCTCGGGTTCGTGCCGGACAGGCGCAATCGTAGTTGCGCACCCGTTCCGGGGTCGCAGGGGCGTGAGCGGCGCAATACCCACGCCGGCCTCGCCCCCCGGAACACACGAACGGCACTTTCGATCGATAGCTTCGACCGAAAGTGCCGTTCGTGACAACGCGGGCGACCCGCGGGGGCGCGTCCGGATCAGGTGGCCTTGGTGCCCACCCACGACATCAGGCCACGCAGCTTCTCGCCGACCTGCTCGATCGGGTGCTCGGCGCCCTGCTGCTGCAGCCGGGTGTAGTTCGGCCGGCCGTTCTCGTCCTCGGCCACCCATTCCTGGGCGAAGCGGCCGTCCTGGATCTCGGCCAGGATCCGCTTCATCTCCTCCTTGGTCGCGGCGTTGACCACGCGCGGACCACGGGTGAGGTCGCCGTACTCGGCGGTGTCGGAGATGGAGAAGCGCTCGTTGGCGATGCCGCCCTCGTACATGAGGTCGACGATCAGCTTGAGCTCGTGCAGGCACTCGAAGTACGCGATCTCCGGGGCGTAACCCGCCTCGGTGAGCACCTCGAAACCGGTCTGGACCAGCGCCGCGGCACCGCCGCAGAGGACGGCCTGC
Source organism: Pseudonocardia bannensis (assembly GCF_012911875.1). Lineage (GTDB taxonomy): Bacteria > Actinomycetota > Actinomycetes > Mycobacteriales > Pseudonocardiaceae > Pseudonocardia > Pseudonocardia bannensis. Next base: position 15,016 of record NZ_JAAXKZ010000050.1, read on the forward strand.
TCACCGAACAGGTCGGTCTCGGTCTCCTCCTTGAAGGAGGTCTCGATGACCCCCGCGCGGGCGGCACCGATGGCCGCGGCGTAGGAGAGCGCCAGCGCCTTGGCGTTGCCCGACGCGTCCTGCTCGACCGCGATCAGGGCCGGAACGCCCTTGCCGTCGACGAACTGGCGGCGGACCAGGTGGCCCGGGCCCTTCGGCGCGACCATGGCCACGTCGACGTCCGACGGCGGCTTGATCAGGTCGTAGCGGATGTTGAAGCCGTGGCCGAAGAACAGCGCGTCGCCGCTCTTCAGGTTCGGCGCGATGTCCTCGGCGTAGATGAAGCGCTGCTTGGTGTCGGGCGCCAGGATCATGATCAGGTCGGCCTCGGCGGACGCCTCGGCCGGGGTGACCACTCGGAGACCCTCGTCCGCGGCCTTCTGCCGCGACTTCGAGCCCTCCGGCAGGCCGATCCGGACGTCGACGCCCGAGTCGCGCAGGCTCAGCGCGTGCGCGTGCCCCTGGCTGCCGTAGCCGATCACAGCGACCTTGCGGCCCTGGATGATCGACAGATCGGCGTCGTCGTCGTAGTAGATGTTCACGCTCATGACGGGTGGTACGTCCTCTCGGCGTTACGGGGTCGAAAGAGTGTCTAACGGACGGCGGCAGCAGTGATGGAGCGGGGTCCGCGGCCCACCGCCACCATGCCGGACTGCACCATCTCGCGGATGCCGTAGGGCTCCAGCATCCGCAGCAGGGCGCCGAGCTTGTCAGCGGTGCCGGTGGCCTCGATCGTGAGCGCCTCGGGGGCGACGTCGACGACCTTGGCCCGGAAGAGCTGGACGGTCTCGAGCACGGAGCTGCGCACGCCGGCGTCGGCGCGCACCTTCACGAGCAGCAGCTCGCGCTGCACCGAGGCGGTCGGCTCCAGCTCCACGATCTTGATGACGTTCACGAGCTTGTTGAGCTGCTTGGTGACCTGCTCGAGCGGGAACTCGTCGACGGCGACGACGATCGTCATCCGCGACACGTCCGGGTGCTCGGTCGGACCGACGGCCAGCGACTCGATGTTGAACCCGCGGCGGGAGAACAGGCCCGAAACCCGGGCCAGGACGCCGGGCTTGTCCTCGACGAGGACCGACAGGGTGTGCTTCTCCATCACGCCTCTTCCTGGGAGCCGAGCGCCTTCTCGGTGACCGCAGCGATCTCGTCGACGTCGGCGGCGAGCTCGTCACCGTCGAACAGCGGCCGGATGTTTCGGGCGGCCATGACCTCGTCGTTGCCGGTGCCGGCGGCGACCATCGGCCAGACCTGGGCGTCCGCCCCGACCACGAAATCGATCACGACGGGCCGGTCGTTGATCTCCATGGCCTGCTGGATGACCCGGTCGACCTCGTCCTTCGACTCCGCGCGCAGCCCGGCGCAGCCCATCGCCTCGGCGAGCAGCTTGAAGTCCGGGATGCGGTGCTTGTGTGTACCCAGGTCGGTGTTGGAGTACCGCTCCGAGTAGAAGAGGTTCTGCCACTGCCGGACCATGCCGAGGTTGCCGTTGTTGATCACGGCGACCTTGATCGGGATGCCCTCGATCGCGCAGGTCGCGAGCTCCTGGTTGGTCATCTGGAAGCAGCCGTCACCGTCGATGGCCCAGACCACCGCGTCCGGGCGGGCCATCTTCGCGCCCATCGCGGCGGGCACCGCGAAGCCCATCGTGCCCAGCCCGCCGGAGTTCAGCCACGAGCGCGGCTTCTCGTAGGAGATGAACTGCGCGGCCCACATCTGGTGCTGGCCCACCCCGGCGGCGTACACGGCGTCCGGCCCGGCGATCTTGCCGATCCGCTCGATGACGTACTGCGGGGACAGCGAGCCGTCGTCGGGCCAGGTGTAGCCCAGCGGGAAGGTCGTGCGGAGCTCGTCGAGCTGGGCCCACCACGCGGTCAGGTCGGCGGGTGCGCTGTCCGCCCGATCCGCCTTCACCGCGTCGATCAGCTCGGTGATGACCTCCTTGCAGTCGCCCACGATCGGGACGTCCGCGCGGCGGTTCTTCGAGATCTCCGCCGGGTCGATGTCGGCGTGCACCACCGCGGCGTGCGGGGCGAAGCTCGACAGCTGACCGGTCACCCGGTCGTCGAAGCGCGAGCCGAGCGCGACCAGCAGGTCGGCCTTCTGCATCGCCGCGACCGCGGCCACGGTGCCGTGCATGCCGGGCATCCCGACGTGCTGGGTGTGGCTGTCCGGGAACGCACCGCGCGCCATCAGCGTGGTGACGACCGGGATGCCGGTCAGCTCGGCGAGCTCGAGCAGCTCCGCCGACGCGGACGCCTTGAGCACCCCGCCGCCGACGTAGAGCACCGGGCGCTTCGCCGAGTTGATCAGCTTGGCGGCCTCGCGGATCTGCTTGCCGTGCGGCCGGGTCGTCGGCCGGTAGCCGGGCAGCTTCAGCTCCGGGGGCCAGGAGAACGTGGTCTGCTCCTGCAGCACGTCCTTGGGGATGTCCACCAGGACCGGGCCGGGTCGGCCCGTCGACGCCAGGTGGAACGCCTCTGCGATCGCGCGCGGGATCTCCGTCGCGTCGGTCACGAGCATGTTGTGCTTGGTGATCGGCATGGTGATGCCGGTGATGTCGGCTTCCTGGAAGGCGTCGGTGCCGATCAGGGGCCGCGTCTGCTGCCCGGTGATGGCCACCACCGGGATCGAGTCCATGTGCGCGTCGGCCAGCGGGGTGACCAGGTTGGTCGCGCCCGGCCCCGAGGTCGCCATGCAGACCCCGACCTTGCCGGTGGCCTGCGCGTACCCGGTGGCCGCGTGGCCGCCGCCCTGCTCGTGGCGGACCAGCACGTGCCGGACCTTCGTGGAGTCCAGCAGCGGGTCGTAGGCCGGCAGGATCGTCCCGCCCGGGATGCCGAAGACCACCTCGCAGCCGATCTCCTCGAGCGAGCGGACGAGCGACTGCGCACCCGTCATCGGCTCCTGGTCGATCCGGGGGCCGGCCGGGGTACCCGAGGCGGTCGGCGACCCGGGACGGCCCGGCGGCGGTGCCGGCTTCGGTCCCGGAGGCGCGGGGACCGGGCCGGATCGGGGCGTGGCGGTGGTCATCTGCGATCAGCCTCGCGTCAAGAGTGGGGGGTCCGGACATGAAAAAACCCCCGACCGCCGGGCTACGGCGGAGCGAGGGTGGCGCGTCGACACCGAGTACTGGAACGAACTCAGGCGGAGACGCGCCTGCAAAGTACGAGGATTCGATCGACGGACATGGTCGGGACGCTAGCCCTCCGCCCCGCAGCCAGTCAACACGGTGGGACGGCGTTCCCGGATCGTGGGAGCAGCGTCACGTCGGCGGGGGGTGACCACCCGGGCGCGGCGGCGCGGGCCCGGTGGGACGATGGTGCACGTGAGTGCCGTCGAGCCCGAGCCGGACCCCGCCGCCCAGCAGCCGCCCCGGGCGGTCTTCCGGGTCTCCCCGCTGGGCATCTTCGCCGCGATCGCGCTGGCCTTCTTCGCGGTCCCGTTCGCCTTCGGCGCCCCGTGGTTGTGGCTCATCTACCTCGTTCCGGTCGGCATCGTCGTCTGGATCCTGCGGGTGCGCACGGTGGCCGACCGGGAATCCGTCACCGTCCGGGGGATTCTCCGCAGCCGGCGCGTACCGTGGTCCGAGATCAGCTCCCTGCGACTGCAGCCGTCGACCCGGGCCCGGGCGACCCGCGTCAGCGCGGTGCTGACCGAAGGCGGGGAGCTCCTGCTGCCCGCCGTGCACGTCCGCGACCTGTCCCAGCTCGCTGCCGTCAGCGGCGGCAGGCTGCCCGATCCGGCTGGAGAGTGAGCCGATGCCGGCCCTGCGTTCCCGTGTGACCACCCATGGCCGCAACGCCGCCGGGGCACGCTCCCTGTGGCGCGCCACCGGCATGGGTGATGACGACTTCGGCAAGCCGATCGTCGCCATCGCGAACTCCTACACCCAGTTCGTGCCCGGCCACGTGCACCTCAAGGACCTCGGCGACCTCGTGGCCGGCGCGATCCGCGAGGCCGGCGGCGTCCCGCGCGAGTTCCACACGATCGCCGTCGACGACGGCATCGCGATGGGCCACGGCGGCATGCTCTACTCGCTGCCCTCCCGCGAGGTGATCGCGGACGCCGTCGAGTACATGGTCAACGGCCACGCCGCCGACGCGCTGGTCTGCATCTCGAACTGCGACAAGATCACCCCGGGGATGCTGAACGCCGCGATGCGGCTGAACATCCCGACCGTGTTCGTCTCGGGCGGGCCGATGGAGGCCGGCAAGGCGGTCCTCGTCGGCGGCGTCGCGCAGGCCCCGACCGACCTCATCACCGCGATCTCGGCGTCGGCGTCGTCACAGGTGGACGACAGCGGGCTGGCCGAGGTGGAGCGCTCCGCGTGCCCGACCTGCGGCTCGTGCTCCGGGATGTTCACCGCGAACTCGATGAACTGCCTCACCGAGGCCCTCGGGCTCGCGCTGCCGGGCAACGGCTCCACGCTGGCCACCCACGCCGCGCGCCGCGAGTTGTTCCTGAACGCCGGCCGGACCGTCATGGACCTGGCCCACCGGTGGTACGACCAGGACGACGCCTCGGTGCTGCCCCGCTCGATCGCCACCCGGGCCGCGTTCGAGAACGCGATGGCGCTCGACGTCGCGATGGGCGGCTCGACGAACACCGTGCTGCACATCCTCGCCGCCGCCCAGGAAGGCGAGATCGACTTCACCCTCGCCGACATCGACGCGGTGTCGCGCCGGGTGCCGTGCCTGGCCAAGGTCTCGCCGAACTCCGACTACCACATGGAGGACGTGCACCGGGCCGGCGGCATCCCCGCGATCCTCGGTGAGCTGATGCGTGCCGGGCTGCTGAACACCGACGTGCACTCCGTCCACTCCCCCTCCCTCGAGCAGTGGCTGGGTGAGTGGGACATCCGCGCGGCACAGCCGTCGGAGACGGCGATCGAGCTGTTCCACGCCGCGCCCGGCGGGGTGCGCACCACGCAGGCGTTCTCCACCGAGAACCGCTGGTCGTCGCTGGACACCGACGCCGCCGGCGGGTGCATCCGCGATCTCGAGCACGCCTACTCCGCCGACGGCGGCCTCGCCGTGCTGCGCGGCAACCTCACCGAACGCGGCGCGATCATCAAGACCGCCGGGATCCCGGAGGACATCTGGCGCTTCGAGGGCCCGGCGCGGGTCGTCGAGAGCCAGGAGGAGGCCGTGTCGGTCATCCTCACCAAGCAGATCCAGCCCGGTGACGTGCTCGTCGTGCGCTACGAGGGCCCGGCCGGCGGCCCTGGGATGCAGGAGATGCTGCACCCCACGGCGTTCCTCAAGGGCTCCGGGCTGGGCGCGAAGTGTGCGCTGATCACCGACGGCCGGTTCTCCGGCGGGTCGTCCGGCATCTCGGTCGGGCACATCTCCCCGGAGGCCGCGGCCGGCGGCGTGATCGGGCTGGTCGAGGACGGGGACATGATCCTCATCGACGTCCGCTCGCGGACCCTCGAACTCAAGGTGAGCGACGAGGTGCTGGCCGAGCGGCGGGCCAAGATGGAGGCCTCCGAGCGGCCGTGGCAGCCCAAGGACCGCGACCGTCCGGTGTCCAAGGCGCTGCGGGCCTATGCCGCGCTGGCCACCTCCGCCGACACCGGCGCCGTTCGCCGGGTGCCCTGACCTCGCCGAGACCCCGTCGCGCCCGGGTCGCCCTCCCGTGCTCGCCGATCAAGGGGAGATGGGGGTTTGTCGGTCTTCGCAAGCCCCCTTCTCCCCTTGATCGGCGTCCTGGGCGGGACCGGTCTCGGCCTCCGGCGGGGCACAGGGTAGAGTTGTTCCATCGCACCGACACGGTGCTCATGCGGACGTAGCGCAGCTGGTAGCGCATCACCTTGCCAAGGTGAGGGTCGCGGGTTCGAATCCCGTCGTCCGCTCGGTGCGACGGCCCACGACGCCGACCGGTTCAGGTCGGCCCGTACCGGAGCGGCGTTCCCGCCGCGGGCCGTCCGTCTCCTCGGCGAACAGCCTCACTGTGGCGTGACCGCGCTGCCCAGTGCCGCCAGGGCCGGCCGCAGCTCCTCCAACGACCGCGTGGCCGCACCGATCATCTCCGCCACCCGGGCCGCGCCCAGATGGTCGGCGGCGAAGCCCAGGTAGCCGACGTGCGCGTACACGTCGGACCAGCAGCGCTCGACCTCGATCAGCTCCGGTGGCAGCCCGCCGCCCGTCAGTTCGGCGAACGCCCGCCGGTAGGGCGCCAGGTGCGTCGCTCCCTGCGCCCGGAACACCGCGAGGTCGAGCCCGGCGGGCGCGACCTTGGCGTTGCCCCAGTCGATCAGCGTCGCTCCCCCGGATCCGAGCAGCACGTTCCCGCGGTGCGCGTCGCCGTGCACCAGCGTGCGCGGCAGGACGCCGAGCGCCGCCAGCACCCGCGGGTCCCGCGCCCATGCCGTCAGCGCGGCCGCCGCGTCGGCGAACACCCGGTCCCCGGTCCGCTCCGCCGCCCCCTGCACGGCAGGACGGATCCGTTCGACGCACAGGCTTCGCCACCACGCCGCGTCCACCACCCGCAGGCCTCGCGGCCGCTTGCCGAGCCAGTGCGCGTGCACCCGGGCCAGCGCCGTCCAGACGTCGTCGGGCACGTCCGGGCCCTCCCCGAGCGGCGTGCCGTCGTAGAAGGGCAGCACCAGCCAGTCGCCGTGCTCGTCGCGGCCGGTCGCCAGCATCCGGGGCCGGTCCAGCCCCCGGACCACCGCGAGCCCCCGCATCGCCGCTACCTCGGCCGCCGATGCGCGCTTGACCACGACCGGCACCGAACGCCCCGCGACGTCGAGGTCCACCCGGGCCACCGTGTCCGAGACGTACCCGCCGGCCAGCGGCGTGCGCCCGCGGACCGTGGCCGGGGCGCCGCACCACCGCGCGACCGCAGGCAACCAGGCCGCGTCCGGGGGCGCCGGGACCGCTGTCACCGGCGCAGCGTGAACAGGACGAGGAGCGCCGCACCGACCCCGAGGATCACGCAGAGCCACGCGTACGGCAGCGGGCGCCGCTGCCACGTCCGGCCCTTGTCCAGCGACACCCGGCCGGCACCGGTGAAGATCAGCGCAGCGGCGCCGAGACCGAGCAGCACGTCCAGTTCGAGCGCGTCCGGCGCGGCGGCGGCGTAGAACGGCGCTCCCCACTTGACCACGACGGCGACGATCTTGATCGCGAGCAGGGCTGCCGCGGCGAGCGGCGTGAAGAGCCCCACGACGACCAGGGCGCCGGCGATCAGCTCGACGAGCCCGGTCACCCAGGCCAGCGTGCTCGCCTGGGCCAGGAAGCCGTAGCCCTGCAACGCCTCGGCCGTGCGGTTGGGCCCGAACCCGCCCCAGACGCCGAAGACCTTCTGCGCGCCGTGTGCGAAGAACAGCCCGCCGACCGCAAGGCGGAGCAGCAGCAGGCCGATGTCGGCGCCGCCGCTCCAGGCCACCGGCCGCCGCTCCGGCCTCGTCGTCTGCTCGGCGCCGCCGAACGTCCCGGAGCCCAGGGAGCGGGTCTGGTCAGCGTTCATGGTCGGAGACTAGCGGCGCGCCCGCCCCGAACCGGGTGCCGAGCCGGATCAATACCCGTTCTCGACCAGGTTGGGTGGCTGCTCACCGCGCGCGAACGCGGCGATCTGCTCGCGCGCGATCCCGTAGGCGCGCCGCATCGCTCCCGGCACGCTGCCCCCCACGTGCGGGGTGAGCAGCAGCCCGGGGGCCTTCCAGAGCGGATGGTCGGACGGCAGCGGCTCGGGGTCGGTGACGTCGACGGCTGCCCGCAGCCGGCCGCTCGTCAGCTCGGCGGTCAGCGCATCGGTGTCGACGACCGGGCCACGCGCGGCGTTGACGAACACCGCGCCGTCGGGCATCGCGGCCAGGAACCGGGCGTCGACCAGGCCCCGGGTGTCGTCGGTGAGCGGGACGATCACGACGCACGCGTCGTGCTGCGGCAGCAGGTCCAGCACCTCGTCGATGCCGTGCACGCCGTCCCGGGCGCGGCGGCCCACCAGTGTCGTCTCCACCTCGAAGGGCGCGAGGCGGCGGACGGTGTTCTCCGCGACGTCGCCCGCCCCGACGATCAGCACCCGGGCGCCGAGCAGCTCGTCGGTCGGGTGGTAGTCCCAGCGCGCCTCGTCCTGCGCGCGGACGAAGTCCGGCAGGTGGCGGTAGATCGCGAGCAGAACCGCGACGATCCACTCCGCGGTGACCCCGCCGTGAGCGCCCCTGCAGTCCGACAGCGCGACCCCGTCGGGCAGCTTCCCGACCCAGCTCTCGGCGCCGGCGGTCAGCAGCTGCACAAGACGCAGTTCCGGCAACCTGTCGACCATGGCGACGGCCTCGCCCGTCGCCAGGAACGGCGGGACCAGGACCTGCGCGCTCGCCGCCTCTGCGGGAAGGTCCCCATCGGGGTCGTAGCGGACGGCGACGACGCCGGGGACGTCGGCGAGAGCGTCGAGGCCCTCGGAGTGCGGGACGAGCACACGGACATCTGCTCCGGGATCGGCCATGAGTCGCACGGTACTCACCGGCCGCTCACCCGGCCCGGCCTAGCCTGGGCGGGTGCGGGGAGGGGTGCAGCCGGGAAGACGGCGCAGCGTGGTCCGGGGGCTCGCCACCATGGTGCTCGGGATCGTGCTGGCCGGCTGCGCCACGTTCCCCGACCAGGGCCCGCGCGACTGGCGCGACAAGCTGGAGGGAGCCGGCGAGCTCGGGGGGCCGCCGTCGGTCCAGGAACCACCGCCGCCGGGCGGGGAGAACGGGCAGCGGGACGGCCGGCCGCCGCAGAGCGGGGGGCAGCAGGCCCCGTCGGGGTGCGAGGACCCGGACCCGCAGGTCGTCGCGACCTGTCTGGAGCCGGTCGGCGCGGTCGCGGTGCTGCCCGACGGGAAGGCCGCGCTCGTCGCCGAGCGCACCACCGGCCGGGTGCTGCGCGTGCAGCGCGGCGTGCCCCCGCAGCTGGTCACCACGGTGCCGGTCGACGCGGCCGGCGGCGGCGGGCTGACGGGACTGGTCCTGTCCCCCAGCTACGCCGAGGACCAGCTCGTGTACGCCTACGCGAGCACCGCCGAGGACAACCGGGTCGTGCGGATCGCGCGCGGCGAGCCGCCCAAGCCGGTGCTCACCGGGATCCCGCGGGGCCCCCGCAACAACGGCGGCGCACTCGGCACCGACGTCGACGGGACCCTGCTCGTCGCGACCGGCAACGCCGGGGAGCCGGCCCCGCCGCCGGGGTCACTCAACGGCAAGCTGCTGCGGATCGACACCCTGGGTCGTCCGGCCGTGGGCAACCCCGATCCGGCCTCACCCATCCTGAGCTCGGGTCTGCAGGCCCCGCAGGGCATCTGCACGGACCGGTCCACCGAGAACACCTGGGTCACCGACCGGGCCGCCACCCAGGATGTTCTGCACCGCGTCGCCCCCGGCCCGCTCCCCGCACCCGCGTGGACCTGGCCCGACCGTCCCGGGGTGGCGGGATGCATGGCTCAGCCGGGCCTCGTCGTGATCGCGCAGACCGGCGGCGCCTCGATCTTCGTGCTGCGCCCGGCCGAGACCGGCGCGTTCACCGGCGACCCGGAGACGCTGCTGGCCGGGGTGTACGGGCGGCTCTCGGCCGCGACCCTGGCCCCGGACGGGCTGCTGTGGCTGGGCACGGTGAACAAGCAGGACGGCAAGCCGGTCTCCAGCGACGACCGGGTGATCCGGATCCAGCCGCCCTCCGGCGGCGGTGAGTCCCGCGCCTGACCTCGTCCCGTGGACGGTCAACGACGTCCCGTCGATGTCGGCGCCGCTCGATGCCCGGGTCGACGGGTCGATCACCGACCACCCCGACCGGCCGCCGGCGCCGCTCGCCCACCGCTCGTGAGCAGGCTCAGGCGTTGACGCGCTCGAGGACCAGCTCACGGACGCGCTTGGCGTCGGCCTGGCCCTTGGTCGCCTTCATCACCGCGCCGACGATCGCCCCGGCGGCCTGCACCTTGCCGTCGCGGATCTTCTGTGCGACGTCCGGCTGGCCGGCCAGCGCCTCGTCGACCGCGGTGATGAGCGCGCCGTCGTCGGACACCACGGCCAGGCCGCGGGCCTTGACGACGTCGTCCGGGGCGCCCTCACCGGCGAGCACGCCGTCGACGACCTGGCGGGCCAGCTTGTTGGTGAGCTCGCCCGAGGCCACCAGCTCGATGACCCGCGCGACGTCGGCCGGGGAGATCGGCAGCGCGGCGAGTTCCACGCCGCGGGTGTTGGCCTGCTGAGCCAGGTAGGACACCCACCACGAGCGGGCCTCCCCCGAGGGCGCGCCCTCGGCGACCGTCGCCGCGATGAGGTCGAGCGCACCGGCGTTGACCAGGTCGCGCAGCTCCTCGTCGGACAGGTCCCACTCGGCCTTGACCCGCTTGCGGCGCTCCCACGGAAGCTCGGGCAGCGTGCCGCGGAGCTCCTCGACCCACTCCTGCGACGGCGCGATCGGCACCAGGTCGGGCTCGGGGAAGTACCGGTAGTCCTCCGCGGTCTCCTTGCGCCGCCCGGGCCTGGTGGTGCCCGACGCCTCCTCGAAGTGCCGGGTCTCCTGCACGACCGGACCGCCGTCGAGCAGGACCCCGGCCTGCCGGGTCATCTCGTAGCGGACGGCCCGCTCGACCGAGCGCAGCGAGTTGACGTTCTTGGTCTCGGTGCGGGTGCCGAGCACGCCCGAGTCACGCGGCGACAGCGACAGGTTCACGTCGGCCCGCATCGATCCCTGGTCCATCCGGACGTCGGAGACACCGAGGGACCGCAGCAGGTCGCGCAGCGCCGTGACGTAGGCGCGCGCCACCTCCGGCGCCCGCTCCCGGGTGCCCGGGATCATCTTCGTGACGATCTCGATCAGGGGCACGCCGGCGCGGTTGTAGTCGAGCAGCGAGTACTCCGCGCCGTGGATGCGGCCGGTCGCGCCGCCCACGTGCAGCGACTTGCCGGTGTCCTCCTCCATGTGCGCGCGCTCGATCTCCACCCGCACGACCTCGCCGTCGTCCAGTTCGACGTCGAGCCAGCCGTTGACGGCGATCGGCTCGTCGTACTGCGAGGTCTGGAAGTTCTTCGGCATGTCCGGGTAGAAGTAGTTCTTCCGGGCGAACCGGCCCCACGGCGCGATCGAGCAGTTCAGCGCCAGCCCGATCCGGATCGCCGACTCCACCGCGGCGCGGTTGACCACCGGCAGCGCGCCGGGCAGCCCCAGGCACACCGGGCAGACCTGGGTGTTCGGCTCGGCGCCGAAGTCGGTCGGGCAGCCGCAGAACATCTTCGTGTTCGTGTTCAGCTCGACGTGCACCTCGATCCCGAGCACCGGGTCGAAGCGCTCGACGACCTCGTCGTAGTCGACCAGGCCGGGAGTCGATGCAGGGGCGCTCATGCGGAGACCTCCAGTCCGGGCACACGCTGGATCAGCGGGCCGCCGTCCTCGGCGTCGCGGGCGGCCTCGTACGCCGCGGCCACCCGGTACATGACGGCCTCGCCCAGCGCGGGCGCCATGATCTGCAGTCCGGTCGGCAGCCCGTCCTCGGGCGCGAGCCCGCTGGGCACCGACATGGCCGTGGTGCCGGCCAGGTTGGTCGGGATGGTGGCCAGGTCGTTGAGGTACATGGCCAGCGGGTCGTCGACCTTGTCCCCGATGGGGAACGCCGTGGTCGGCGCGGTCGGCGAGACCAGCACGTCGGCCTGCTCGAACGCCGCCGCGAAGTCGCGGCTGATCAGCGTCCGGACCTTCTGCGCCTGACCGTAGTAGGCGTCGTAGTAACCCGAAGACAGTGCGTAGGTGCCGAGGATGATCCGCCGCTTGACCTCGGGGCCGAAGCCGGCCTCGCGGGTCAGCGCCATGACCTCCTCCGCGCTGGTCGCCCCGTTCTCCACGCGCAGGCCGTAGCGCATCGCGTCGAAGCGGGCGAGGTTGGACGACACCTCGCTGGGCAGGATCAGGTAGTAGGCCGCCAGGGCGTACCGGAAGTGCGGGGTGCTCACCTCGACGAGCTCCGCGCCCAGCGCTTCCAGCTGGCGCAGCGCCGCCTCGAAGGTGCTCCGCACGCCGGGCTGGTAGCCCTCGCCGCTCAGCTCACGGACGACCCCGACGCGCAGCCCGCGCAGGTCGCCCGACGCGCCGCGGCGGGCGGCCTCGACGACGTCGGGCACCGGAGCGTCGATCGAGGTGGAGTCCATCGGGTCGTGCCCGGCGATCACCTCGTGCAGCAGCGCGGTGTCGAGAACGGTGCGTGCGCACGGACCCGCCTGGTCCAGCGACGACGCGCACGCCACCAGCCCGAACCGGGACACCGCTCCGTAGGTCGGCTTGACGCCGACGGTGCCGGTCATCGCGGCGGGCTGGCGGATCGAGCCGCCGGTGTCGGTCCCGATCGCCAGCGGGGCCTCGAACGCGGCCAGCGCCGCGGCCGAGCCGCCGCCGGACCCGCCCGGGATGCGCCGCAGGTCCCACGGGTTGCGGGTGACGCCGTAGGCCGAGTACTCGGTCGAGCTGCCCATGGCGAACTCGTCCATGTTGGTCTTGCCGAGGATCGGGATCCCGGCGGCGCGCAGCCGCGCCGTGACCGTCGCGTCGTACGGCGGCCGCCACCCCTCGAGGATCTTCGATCCCACGGTGGTCGGCATGTCCGAGGTGGTCAGCACGTCCTTGAGCGCCAGCGGCACGCCGGCGAGCGGGGACGCGGGCGCGGTGCCGGCGTCCAGCGACTCGTCGACGAGCGCAGCGGCGCTCAAGGCGGCAGAGGCGTCCACATGCAGGAAGGCGTGGACGCCCTCGTCACGGTCGTCGACCGCCGCGATGCGGTCCAGGTGCGCCTGCGTGACCTCGACCGCGGACACCTCGCGGGAATGGATCTTCTGGGCCAGTTCGGCGGCCGTCAGCCGCGTCAGTTCGGAGTTCATGCTCGACCCGGTCAACGCGTCGCTGCTCATTCCTCTTCCCCAAGGATCTGCGGGACGCGGAAGCGCCCCTCCTCGGCCGCCGGCGCGCCGGACAGCGCCTGCTCCTGGGTCAGCCCGGCACGGCGCTCGTCGGGCCGGAACACATTGCTCAGCGGCACCGCGTGCGACGTCGGCGGGATGTCGTCGGCCGCGACCTCTCCGACCCGGGCGACCGCCCCCAGGATCACGTCGAGCTGGTCGGCGAACACGTCCAGCTCCTGGTCGTTCACGGCGAGCCGGGCCAGGCGGGCGAGGTGCGCGACCTCGGCCCGGGTGATGGCCCCGGAATCGGCGGACATGTCCCTCCTGAGCAGAACGGCGGCGGGTGATGACCCGGTGGCGCGCGGCTCGCGGCACGTATGGAAGCTGCGCGATGACGCGGACGGCACCGGGGGCGCGGATGGCGCCGGCCCTGCACCGATTCTAGGCGTCGCCGCCGACACGGTTCCGCACGGTGCCGGGACTCCCCCGCCGGCGCACCGCCGAACGGGGTTCGCACGGCGGGCATCGGCGCGGACACGGCGGGTGTCGTGCTCGCGCGCACTGCCTGGCAGGATCGACGGGCAGTGCCACGCCGGCCGCCCGCGAGGCACGGGTGCCCCGGCGCGGCCCGAGTCGATTTCCCCGAGGGGACGAGGAGGCGTGGCGGGTGTCGTTCCTGCTCCGTGTGGTGCTTCCGGACAAGCCGGGAAGTCTCGGAGCGGTCGCGACCGCGCTCGGTGACGCGGGTGCCGACATCCTCGGCGTCGACGTCGTCGAGCGGGCCGACGGCCAGGCCATCGACGACCTCACCGTCGAGCTGCCGGCGGGCCGCCCGCCGGACGTGCTGATCACCGCGGCGGAGTCGATCCGCGGCGTCCAGGTGGAGTCGGTGCGGCCCTACGTGGGGCGCCTGGACACCCACCGTGAGCTCGAGCTGATCGACGAGATCGCCAACAACCCGGAGCAGGGCCTGCACCTGCTGGCCGAGGACATGCCGCGGCTGTTCCGTGCCGGCTGGGCCCTCATCGTCGTCCGCGAGGGCGACCGGTCCTACCGGCTGGCGGAGAGCTCGGCCGCGCCCGAGACCCGGGCCGGGGACCTGCCGTGGGTCCCGCTGTCGAAGGCGATCGTGCTCGAGCCCCACCTGCACTGGGTTCCCGATCCGTGGCGCGATCTCGACACCGAACTCGCCGCGGCCCCGTTCGGCCCGGTCTCGGCGGCGCAGGCCCTCGTGGTCGGCCGCCCCGGTGGTCCCGCTTTCCGGCCCTCCGAGCTCGCCCGGCTCAGCCACCTGGCCGGCATCGTCACCACGGTGCTGGGTGGCTGAGATGGACCGCCCCTGGGCCCGCGTGCCGGCCTGGGTCGGCACAGCGCTGCGACCGGATCTCGCCCAGGCGACCGACGCCATCATCGCGGCCGTGCGGGCCCAGGTGCCGGAGTACGCGCGGCCGCTGGAGGGGCGGTTCGGGCAACAGATCACCGAGGGCGTGTCCGTCGCGTTCGAGCAGTTCCTGGCCTTGCTGGGATCCGACGAGGAGCTTCGCGACACCCGGATCTACTACGGCCTGGGCCAGCTGGAACACAGCGAGGGACGGACGCTGGCCGCACTGCAGTCGGCCTACCAGGTCGGCACCCGCACCACCTGGCAGCGCATCGGCGCCAGCGAAGCGGCCAGCGGACTACCGGCCGACGTCATCTTCGCGCTGGCCGAGGCGTTGTTCGGCTACATCGAGCAGCTGTCCGCCGCGTCGGTGGCCGGGTGGGCGCACGCCGAGTCGACGCGGGCCGGGTCGACTCGGGCCCGCCGGCACGCGCTGGTCGAGCTGATCGCCCGCCGTCCGCCGGCCACGCCCGCCGAGGTGGAGCAGGCCGCCGCCGCCGCGGGCTGGACGCCGCCCTCCCGCATCGCCGTCCTCCTGGTGCCGGACGCCGTGGACGTGGCCGGGCGGCTGCCGGACGCCGTGGGCGCCGACCTCGACCCGGTCGGGATCGTGCTGGTGCCGGTGCCCGAGCGGTCCGGCTGGGTCGACCGCGTCCGCGCCGCGCTGCGCGATCGCCGCGGGGTCCTCGGACCGGTGGTCTGCTGGGAGCAGGCGCACCGCTCGGTGGCCCGCGCGCAGGCGGCGTGGCCGCTCCACGCGGCCGGGCTGCTCACCGACCCCGCCGACCCGCTCGTACACGCCGACGAACACCTGGTCGCACTGCTGCTCGCCGCCGCGCCCGATCTCGCGGCCGACCTGCACGAGCGCGCCACCGCCCCGCTGCGTTCGCTGCCGTCGGGTGCCGCGGCCCGGGCCGAGGAGACCCTGCGGGCCTGGCTCGACGCGCACGGCGACGTCACCGCGACGGCGGCCGCGCTGCACGTGCACCCGCAGACCGTCCGGTACCGCCTCGCCGGGCTCCGGGAGGCGTTCGGCTCCGCCCTCGACGACCCGACCGCACGGCTGGAGGTCGCCGTGGGCCTGCAGGTGCGCCCGGCGTCAGCAGGGGCCGAGGAGCCGCGCGCGACACCTCCCACCGGCTGACCGGCCTGGACGAACGCGGTTCGACACACGCCCCGCGGTCCCGGCCGCACCCGCCGGTGGTGCTCGCGGTGACCTCCGCGGCGCGGCGGGACCTGGCGGCGGCCCGCGGGTTGCCGAGCACCGCCACGCACACGGTTCGACGCCACGCACACGGTTCGACGCGACGCTCGCGACCGAACGTGCGCGTCGATCGCACGATGCGCGCGTGGTCCGCGTTCACGCGCGGACGAGACCTCAGGACGACGCGCGCGCGGGCTGTCGGTCGGGAGCGGGCAGCCGCACGATCACCGTGTCGATGCCGTCCGTGGGGACCGGCCGCGGCGGCGCCACCGGCTGCGGGGCCTGCGGGGCCGGGCCACCGCCGGGGAGCGCGAGCCGGGCGAGCTTGCGCAGCACGGTTCCGTACTGCTTGGGCAGCGACCCCGCGGTGTAGGGCAGGCCGTAGCGCTCGCAGATCTCGCGGACGCGCGGCGCGATCCGGGCGTAGTGGTTGCTCGGCACGTCGGGGAAGAGGTGGTGCTCGATCTGATGGCTGAGGTTCCCGGTCATGATGTGAAACACCGGTCCGCCGGTCAGGTTCGCCGAACCCAGCAGCTGGCGCAGGTACCACTGCCCGCGGGTCTCGCCGTCGAGCCGCGACTCGTCGAAGGTCTCGGTGCCGTCCGGGAAGTGCCCGCAGAAGATCACCGCGTGCGACCACACGTTGCGCACCAGGTTCGCCGTGGCGTTGGCGGTCAGCGTGCTCAGCGCGTTCGGGCCGGACAGCAACGGGAACAGCACGTAGTCCTTGGCCAGCTGCTTGCGGGCCTTGCGCCAGATCGCGCCGATCTGGGACCTGGCCGCCGACCACGGCTTGGTACCCTCGGCGACCTTCTCCAGCTCGATGTCGTAGATCGCGATGCCCCACTCGAAGATCGCGGCCAGGCCCATGTTGTACAGCGGCTGCAGCAGGTAGATCGGCTTCCACGGCTGCTCGGGCGTCACCCGCATGATCGCGTAGCCGAGGTCGCGGTCCTTGCCCCGCACGTTGGTGAACGTGTGGTGCTCGAAGTTGTGCGACTTCTTCCAGAACTCCGCCGGCGACGCGTGGTCCCACTCCCACGTGGTCGAGTGGATCTCCGGGTCGCGCATCCAGTCCCACTGCCCGTGCAGGATGTTGTGCCCGAGCTCCATGTTCTCCAGGATCTTCGCCACGGCGAGCGTGGCGGTGCCGGCGAGCCAGGCGGGCGGGAAGCCGGAGAACAGCAGCAGCCCGCGCCCGCCGGCCTCCAGGCCGCGCTGGACGGTGACGACGCGGCGGATGTACGCCGCGTCCTCCTCCCCCAGGCTCCCGACGACCTCGGCGCGGATGGCGTCGAGCTCGGCTCCGAAGGCCTCGATCTGCTCGTCGGTCAAATGCGCGGCAGCGCTGGTGCTCATGGGTCCCTCCAAGGGAGTCACAGCTCGATCTCGACGTCGCCGGCGGCCGCGGACACGCAGGTGCGGACCGGCTCGCCAGGGGTGTCGTGCACCTCGCCGGTGTGCAGGTTGCGGACGGCCCCGGTGCGCAGCCGCCCGACGCAGGTGTGGCAGATGCCCATCCGGCATCCGTTGGGCAGCAGGGCACCGGCAGCCTCGCCGGCGACCAGGACCGGGGTGTCCGGGCCGGCATCGGTCTCGACGGCGCTGGAGGTGAACCGGACCCGGCCACCTGTGCCCTCGCCGTCCACGGGGGTGGGCGGGCGGAACCGCTCGATGTGCAGGGCACCGACATCGCCGGCACGGTCCCAGTGCGCGGCCAGGTCGTCGAGCAGGCCGCCGGGTCCGCACGCCCAGGTCTGCCGCGCCGCCCAGTCGGGCACCTCGTCGGTGAGGGCGTCGGGGGTGAGCCGGCCCTCGCGCGCGGTGTGCCGCTCGACCAGGCGCAGCCCGGTCGACGCGGCGAGCGCCCGCAGTTCGAGGCCGAAGACCAGGTCGGCGGGAGTGCGGTCACAATGCACCAGGACGCTGCCGGCGAGCGCCCGCGGATTGGTCGCCGCGAGCTCGCGGAGCATCCCCATGACGGGCGTGATCCCGCTGCCGGCGGTGACGAACAGCAGCTTCTCCGGGGTCGGCTCGGGCAGCACGAACTCTCCCGCCGGCGGTGCCAGCCGCAGCACGGTGCCGACGGGGGTGCCGTGCGCGAGGACCGGGGAGACAGCCCCGCCCGGCACCGCGGTCACGGTCACCTCCAGCAGTTCCCCGCCCGGGCGGGAGGTGATCGAGTAGGTGCGCCAGTGCCAGACTCCGGCCACCTGAACGCCGAGGCCGATGAACTGACCGGGCCGGTGCGCGACCGGCCCGGCGCCGGGCCGCAGCAGCAGGGTGGTGGTGTCCGCGGTCTCGCGACGCAGTCCGACCACGCGGGCGCGGGGCTCGCGGGTGGACCACATCGGGTTCAGCGTGCCCAGGAAGTCGGTGGGCAGCAGCGGCGTGGTGAACCAGCCGACCGCGGTCTGTACGCGCCGTCCGAACGTCCCCATGTACTGAACGGTATTCAGCGGATCGTCACGCTTGCCACGTCTCAGACCACGCTCGGACGCCGTTTTCTGTTGCGAGACCAAAAACAGCGGCCGATCAGACTACGGTTCGTGACCTTCGCCTCGGATCCGCTCGGATGAGCAGGGACACGACCCGGGAACGGCCGCCGACCTCCGGGCGACCGCGGCCCGGCGTCAGACGTAGATCTTGCGCGCGGCGTCGACGAGATCGTCGTTGCCGGTGGCGAGCCAGCCGTCCGGACGGACCAGGACGTCCTCGAAACCGATCCGGGTGTCCAGACCCATGCGCATGGCGTACTCGAGGACCGGCCAGGCGCCGTCCTCCTCGCCGTGCAGCAGCACCGGCACCGGCAGCGAGCCGAGCGCCCGCAGGATGCGCACCGCCTCGGCCACCGCCGTCTCGGGGTCGGACACGGTCGACTCCGCGAGCACCCGCACCGTGCTCGGCGGCACCCCGTGCTGGCGCAGGGTCACCGCGTCACCGCTGGTCCACACACCGAGCTCGACGCCGATGCCGACCGACGCGGCCGCCTGGCACACGTCGACCCAGCCCTTCTCGTGCACGTTCACCGAGCAGACATCGGGCTTGCCGACACCGAGCCGGCCCCAGTCGAGCACCGCCTGGATGCGCTTGACCGGGTCGGGTTCGATCCAGCGGCCGGTGGTCACGCCGATCTCCATGCCGGGCGCCTCGGCACGGATCAGCGCCACCGCGTCGCCGACGTGCACCGGGTCGAGTGTCTCCTCCGCGTTCGGGCCGCGCGGGTGCACGTGCACCGACGAGATGCCCAGCCGGGCGACCGCCCGGGCGTCGCGGGCCAGGTGTCGGGCGAGAACGGGCAGTGCGGGGTGCGCGTCCGCTGGTCGTGAGCCGTTCAGCACCGCCTGCAACACCTGCGCACCTCCTCCGATCCGCGAGAGCCTAGACCCCGGCCCAGTCGCTGCTCCGCCTGCCGGGGTCCGCATCAGTCGATCACATGTCGCCGTCGGACGACCCCACACGCGCCGGACCCGATCCGGCTGTGTCCAGGGTCTCTCATCGGCCGTCGGTGGCCGGAAGCACCGGACGGCAGGGCCTGTCAGCCGGCGGGTGACACGGCCGCTTCCCTGGCCGCCTCCGGGCCCCGATCGAGCAGCACCCGGAAGCCGTTCTCGTCGAGCACCGGGACACCGAGTTCCACGGCCTTGTCGTACTTCGACCCCGGCGCGTCGCCCGCCACCACGAACGCGGTCTTCTTCGACACGGAACCGGCAGCCCGCCCGCCGCGCGCCGTGATCGCCTCCTTGGCCTCGTCCCGGGAGAAGCCGTCCATCGACCCCGTGACCACGATCGACAGACCCTCGAGCGTCCGCGGCACCGACTCGTCGACCTCGTCGACCATCCGCACCCCGGCCGCACGCCACTTGGCGACGACGTCGCGGTGCCAGTCGACGGTGAACCAGTCGCGGACCGCGGCGGCGATCGTCGGGCCGACGCCGTCGACCGTCGCGATCGGGGCCAACGCGGCGGCCACCGCCTTCGCCTCCGCCCGGGCCGTCTCGCGTGCCGCCTTCTGCGCCGCCGCCGCGGCGTTCTCGGCGGCGGCCTGTTCGGCGGCGGCCTGTTCGGTGGTCCCGCCCGCGGCCTCGGGGCCCTCGGCGGCCCCGTCGGCCGCATCACCTGCCGGATCCCCGCCGGTTCCCGCGGCCGCGCCGGCTGTATCGACCGCGTCGGCCGCGCCGGCTGTATCGGCCGCGTCGGCCATGTCGCTCACCGAGTCGCCCAGGTCGTCCGCCGAGCCGTCGGAGGTGATCGCCACGCCGGCCGCGGCAGTCTGCTCGGCCGCCGTCGCCGCGGCGGCCTCGATCGCGTCCAGCGAACCGAACTCACGGGCCAGTGCCTGTGCGGCCGTCGGACCGACGTGCCGGATCGACAGCCCGACCAGCACGCGCCACAGTGGACGGTCCTTGGCCGCCTCCAGGTTGGCCAGCAGCTTGCGGCCGTTCGCCGACAGCTCACCCGCCTTGGTGCGGAACAGGTCGACGCGCAGCAGATCGTCCTCGGTGAGCGAGAAGACGTCGCCCTCGTCGGTGACCACGCCCGAGGCCAGCAGCGCGGTCGCCGCCTCGTAGCCCAGCCCCTCGATGTCGAACGCGCCGCGGCCCGCGACGTGGAACAACCGCTCGCGTAACTGCGCGGGGCAGGAACGCGCGTTCGGGCAGCGCAGATCGACGTCGCCCGCCTTCTGCCGGGCCAGCCTCGTGCCGCACTCCGGGCAGTGCGTCGGCATCACGAACTCGCGCTCGTCGCCGGTACGCACGTCCACCACCGGCCCGAGGACCTCCGGGATCACGTCACCGGCCTTGCGGATGACCACGCGGTCGCCGATGAGCACGCCCTTGCGCCGCACCTCGTCGGCGTTGTGCAGGGTGGCCAGCGACACCGTCGACCCGGCCACCGTGACCGGCTCCATGAACGCGAACGGGGTGACCCGGCCGGTGCGCCCGACGTTGACCCGGATGTCGAGGAGCGTGGTCGTGGCCTCCTCCGGCGGGTACTTGTAGGCGATCGCCCAGCGTGGCGTGCGCGAGGTCGATCCGAGCCGGCGCTGCAGCGGAACCTCGTCGACCTTGATCACCACGCCGTCGATCTCGTGCTCGACGTCGTGCCGGTGCTCGCCCCAGTGGTCGACGTGCTCGATCACCTTGTCGATGCCGTCGAGCACCACGGTGCGCTCCGAGACCGGCAGCCCCCAGGCCCGCAGTGCGTCGTAGGCCTCCGAAAGCCGCTCCGGGGTGAACCCCTCGCGCTTGCCGAGGCCGTGGCAGATCAGCCGCAGGTTGCGCGATGCGGTGACCCGGGGATCCTTCTGGCGCAGCGAACCGGCGGCGGTGTTGCGCGGGTTGGCGAACGGCGGCTTGCCCGCCTCGACCAGTGACGCGTTGAGCGCCTGGAAGTCTTCCAGCCGGAAGTAGACCTCGCCGCGCACCTCCACCACCGACGGCACCGGGTACTTCTCGGACGCGGTCAGTCGTTCGGGCACCTCGGACAGCGTGCGGATGTTGAGCGTGATGTCCTCGCCGGTGCGCCCGTCGCCGCGGGTGAGCGCGCGGGTGAGCCTTCCGTTCTCGTACAACAGGTTGACCGCGAGCCCGTCGATCTTGAGCTCGCACAGGTAGTGCACGTCGTTCCCCACCTCGCGGCCGACCCGCTCGGCCCACGCGCGCAACTCGTCGACGTCGAACGCGTTGTCGAGGCTCAGCATGCGCTCGAGGTGGTCGTGCGCGGTGAAATCGGTGGCGAACCGGCCGACGACGCGCTGGGTCGGCGAATCCGGGGTGACGAGTTCCGGGTACTCCTCCTCCAGCGCCACGAGCTCGCGCCACAGCTCGTCGAACTGCCCGTCGGAGATCACCGGCGCGTCGAGGACGTAGTAGCGGAACTGGTGATCGGCGACCTCGGTGGCCAGCTGGGCATGCCGCTCCCGCACATCGGGCGTGGGCGGTGCTGCAGGTTCTGGGGCAGCAGGTTCCGGGCTCACGGGAAGAGGCTATCGAGCGGCGCCGACGTTCTCGGTCGGGCGAACCCGGTGGGCCGGTCGAGTCACCCGCTCGATTCCACCCGGTGGAGGCAGGCGGGCACTGGGCGCCGGTTCAGGACGCCAGCAGCTCCCGGACCGCGCCGAGCAGCGTCACCACCGAGCGTTCCGTCGCCGCGTGGCCCATCAGCCCGATCCGCCACGCGCGACCCGCGAAGTCGCCCAGCCCGCCGCCGACCTCGATGCCGAACTCAGCGAGCAGCCGCTTGCGGGCCACCCCGTCGTCGAGGCCGCCCGGCAGCACCGCGGCCGTGAGCTGCGGCAGCCGCACGCCCTCCGCGGCGACGAGTGAGAAGCCGAGCTCCGGCAGCGCCTCCTGCAACATCGTGCCGATGCGGGCGTGCCGCGCCCACACCTGCTCCACTCCCTCTTCGAGGAGGCGACCGAGGCCGGCATGCAGCGAGTACGCGAGCGTCGACGACGCGGTGTGGTGGTACTTCGGCGGGCTGGTCAGGAAGTACTCGTGCAACAGCCCCAGGTCCAGGTAGAAGGACCGGATCGGGGTGGTGCGCGCCCGCATCCGCTCGACCGCGCGCGGTCCGAGCGTCACCGGGGCCAGCCCGGGCGGGGCGCCCAGGCACTTCTGCGACGCGGAGTAGCACGCGTCGATCTGCCAGGCGTCGACCTCCAGCGGGGTGCCGCCGAGCGCGGTGACCGCGTCGACGAGCAGCAGGGTGTCGGTCCGGGCGAGCTCCGGGCCGAGCGGGGCGACGTCGTTGCGGACGCCGGTCGAGGTCTCGGCAGCGACCACCGCGAGCAGCGCCGCGTGCGGGTTGGCGCGCTGCGCGGCGAGCAGGTCGGCCGGATCGAGCGCGGTCCCCCACGGCGCCTCGACGCGGACCACCCGGGCCCCGCCGCGGTGCGCAACCTCGCAGAGCCGCTCCCCGAAGTAGCCGTTGACCCCGACGACGACCGTCTCACCCGGCTCGACCAGCGAGGCCAGGCAGGCCTCCATCCCGGCCGAGCCGGTGCCGCTGACCGGCAAGGTCAGCTCGTTCGCGGTGCGGAACACCGCACGCAGCCGGTCTGAGATCTCACCGATGACGCCGAGGTACTCCGGGTCGAGGTGACCGAGCACCGGCCGGGTCAGGGCCTCGAGGGCCTCCGGGTACGGGGTGGAGGGGCCGGGCCCGAGCAGCAACCGATCGCCGTGCATGTTGGGGAGGCTACGCGCTGCCACCAGCGGTTACCGGACGGGCCGCCCGGGCGTCAGCGGTGGTGCCGGCCGCCGGAGCGGTCCCCGTCCGACTGCCCGCCGGACCCGCCGCCCGGCTGGCCGAGGGAGGCGAGGTCGTGCGCGGAGGCGACCGGTCGCGGCTGCACGTATCCGGAGCGCCCGGTTCCCGGGCCCGTGTCCGGGCGGCCCAGCGCGGCGAGGCCGTCCGCGGTCGCGACGGGTCGCTTCGCGCCGGACGCCGCCGAGGCGCCGCGGTCGTCGGTGCGGTCGTCGGTGCGGGCGTCGGTGCGGGCGTCGACGCGGTCGCCTCGGGTGCCGGCCCGCTCACCGCCGTCCCGGTAGCTGCCGTCCCGGTCGGTGGCGGCACGGTCGAGGTCCGCGCGTCCGCTGTCATGGCCGCCGCGCTCCGCCTGCTCCGGGGCTCGGTGGGCCGGCGTTCGTTCGGACCCGTCCGCCCGGCCCGTCCGGTCGCCAGGGGCGCTGGGGGTGGCGGGGGCCGCCCGGTCCGCG
>NZ_JAAXKZ010000051.1 GCF_012911875.1 Pseudonocardia bannensis
GGGGTGGGGTACGGTCCCCCGCCGCCGGGGGGCCGCCGGGCGGCCCGGGCCGGCGAGGCGGCCGAGGCGGAGCGGTCAGGCCGTACCGGTCGAGCACACCGTCGACCGGCCCGGCCGATTCCTCGGCCGGGGCGCGATGCCGGCCGCGCGACGGCCCGGCGTGGTTCGGCCACGACTCCGCGGCGGGCGCGGCATCCTCGTCGTCGTGTGACGGTCGGGCAGCCCATGGGCCGGGGGCGCGTCGAGGGTCTGAACCGCCCTGCACGCCACCTCCCCGCACGCGCGAAAGGGCGGATCGGGCCGCAACCGGCCCCAGCATCCGCCCCCCTTGTCGGGATCCGAGCTTACGTAGCGGGGTCGCGGAGAGCGCTCGGGGGTGCCGGGGTTCAGCCGGTCGTACGCGCCGGCTGCGGGATGGACCGGCGCCTCCCGGCGGCCCCGGCCAGCAGGACCCGGCCGGAACGCTCCGCTCGGAAGGCGACAGCGTTGCGGCCCGCCTGCTTGGCGGTGTAGAGCAGCTCGTCGGCCTCCCCGATCAGCCGCTCGACCTCGGCGCGCCGGCCCGCCGAGTGCGCCACCCCGATGCTCACGGTGACCCGGAGGGCGCTGTGCAGTTCCAGCCACGGATGGCGATAGATGCGGTGCCGCGCCGCCTCGCAGATGTCGACCGCCTCGGCGAGGTCGCGGCCGGGCAGGACGAGCGCGAACTCCTCGCCGCCGTAGCGCGCGCAGAACGCCCCCTCGGGCAGCCCGGCGTCGAGCTCGGAGACCAGCCGCTGCAGCACGCGGTCGCCGAACAGGTGCCCGTAGGTGTCGTTGACCTGCTTGAAATGGTCGATGTCGACGAGCGCGACACAGATCCCGGTGGTCCGGACGGTCGGGTCGTCGAGGTCGTCGAGGTCGTCGAGCAGGGCGGCCAGACGCTCGTCGAGGTAGCGCCGGTTGTAACTGGCGGTGAGGCTGTCGCGGCGGCTCTGCTCGCGGGCCTCGGCGTGCTCGCGGCGCAGCCGGTCGAGCTCGTCGGGGGTGGCGGGGCCATGGGCGCCACCGACCGTCGCACACTGGCCGTGCAGCAGCCGGACGGCGACGCGCAGGTGGCCGTACGCCTGCTCCCAGCGGCCCTCCTCGGCGAGCTTCTCGGCGGCTGCGGTGTGCTGCGCGGCCAGGGCGCCGGGCGGTCCGGCATGGACGGCTGCCGGGGGGTCCGCGCCGAGGACGGCGGTCATGTCGTCGGCGCTCAACTCGCCGTGCGTCAGCGTCCCCACCGATCGAGCCACCACGTCCGCCACCGGATCACCCCCCCACTGCTGGTGATTTCGACGTGACTGGTGGGGCTCTTGAGGCCTCGGAGACGGCAGCACCCGTTCGTTCGCGCTTCCACCCGACCGGGCGAGCGGTTCCGTACGGTCC
The DNA here is from genome assembly GCF_012911875.1 of Pseudonocardia bannensis. Lineage (GTDB taxonomy): Bacteria > Actinomycetota > Actinomycetes > Mycobacteriales > Pseudonocardiaceae > Pseudonocardia > Pseudonocardia bannensis. The sequence goes on from NZ_JAAXKZ010000051.1 coordinate 1,411, forward strand.
GTCGAGGACGGCTTCCGGACCACTGTCACCCGCCGGAGTGGGCCAGCTCGGCGCCGAAGGGGACCGACGCGTCCTCGGGGTCGTCGAGCCAGTGCTCGGGCAGCACCACGCGGCCCGGCGAACCCTGCCGTCCGCGCGGGCCGTCGGCCTCGGCGGGGAACTCCTGGTCCGGGTCGAGCATCGCGAGCAGCTCGTCGAGCTCGTCCAGGCTGCCCACCAGGCCGAGGCGTTGGCGGATCTCGGGGCCGACCGGGAAGCCCTTGAGGTACCAGGCGATGTGCTTGCGGATGTCCCGGATGCCCTTGTGCGTGCCCATGTGCTCGCAGAGCAGCACGGCGTGGCGGCGCAGCGTCGCGGCGACGGTGCCGAGCTTGGGCGGGGTGGGCAGCGGGCGGCCGGCGAACGCGGCCTCGAGGTCGCCGAACAACCAGGGCCGGCCCAGGCAGCCACGGCCGACCACGACCCCGTCGCAACCGGTCTGAGCGACCATCTCCAGGGCGTCGGCCGCGCTGAAGATGTCGCCGTTGCCCAGCACCGGAAGCTCTGCGGGAAGGCTGTCGCGCAGCCGGGCGATGGCCGACCAGTCGGCGGTGCCGGAGTAGCGCTGGGCCGCGGTGCGGGCGTGCAGTGCGACGGCGGAAACCCCCGCGTCGGCAGCGATCCGGCCCGCGTCGAGGTAGGTGTGGTGCTCGTCGTCGATGCCGATGCGCATCTTGACGGTGACCGGGATCCCGGCGTCTGTCGCGTTGTCGACCGCGGCCTTGACGATGGCCTCGAACAGCCGCCGCTTGTACGGCAGCGCAGCGCCACCGCCACGGCGGGTGACCTTGGGGACGGGGCAGCCGAAGTTCAGGTCGACGTGGTCGGCCAGGTCTCGCTCGGCGATCATGCGGACCGCGGCCCCGATCGTCGCCGGGTCCACGCCGTAGAGCTGCATCGAGCGCGGGTGCTCGTCCGGGTCCATCGCGATCATCCGGAAGGTCAGCGGGTTGCGTTCGACCAGCCCGCGCGAGGTGATCATCTCGCAGACGTAGTAGCCGGACCCCTGCTCGCGGCACAGCCGGCGGAACCCGGCATTGGTGATGCCGGCCATCGGGGCCAGGACCACCGGGGTGTCGACCTGGTAGGGGCCGATACGCAGCGGTGCCGCTACCCGTCGCGGAGACGGTGTGGCGGCGCCGTTGTTCTCGGTGCTCTCGCCGAGCAGGTCCTGCACGCTCACAGGATCGTATTGTCCTTGACTCAGAAGTCCACGGTGACGCAGGCTGCCCGGTCGCCGGCGGTGCCGGCCTTGCCGGGCTCGGTGGCTGTGTGGTTGGAGTGCACGACGACCGACTGCGGGTGCGCCCCGTCGGTGAAGTCCCAGTTCACCGTGGAGGTCGCGGTGGCCTTGCCCTCGGCGTCGGTCTCGAAGTCCAGCCAGATCTCGTTCTGCGGGTTCGCGTAGGCCGGGTCGACGCTGGGCGTCACCGGGTCCTTCTCGTGCTGGAAGTGCGGGCCCGAGTCGGCCGGGGCCGCGCCGCAGGCCTTCGTGTGGGCGTGCGCGCCGTAGTGCCGGTTGGGCACGAGTCCGGTGAGCTCGAGGGTGACCGTCGACGTCCCGTCCCCGGAGCTCGAGGTGACCTTGGCCGTGGCCCCAGCCGGTACCAGCTCCGGCAGGTAGGTGATCGCGGCCCCCTGACCCTCCGCGAAGGTCGCCTCGACCTCCGCGTCCCGGTTCGTGCCGGTCGCCGATGCCGATGCCGATGCGCCGCCGCTGGCGGGCGCCGTCTGACCGCCCGAGCAGGCGGAGAGCGCGAAGAGGGTCAGCAGGGTCGCGGCAGGGACACGGAGGCTTCGCATGCCGACAGAGTCCCACATTTCACCCTCAGTCACACTTGGTGACAGCAAGTTACTGCGCCACATCGGGTGTCAGGGTTGATGCGGATCGTCGGGGATGGTTCGGTCATCCAGTGCCGTCCCGGTGGGTCCGGACGGCCCTGGCGCCGCACGTCGTACCCTGTCGGGGCAGCGAAGTGCGCAAGCACGCAGTACGCCGGGGCCTCTAGCTCAACCGGCAGAGCAGCGGACTTTTAATCCGCGGGTTCGGGGTTCGATCCCCCGGGGGCCCACTCTTGACCTGCGGCCAACGGTGCGGCGTGACACGACGTCGTCGCCTCTGGTCACGCTGGTTGACAGGATTTCGCGTCACGAGTCGTGTCACGGGCCCCCGTGGGGTCGATAGGTCATCGCCGCGGGCGATGCCCTCTTGGACAGGTGGCGTAGGTCCGGACGGCGAAGGCGACTCGCGACGCGAGCTCCAGGCCGTCATCTACGCTGCGGGCGGCCAGCTCCTTCGGGTCGACAGGTGGGCCGTGTTGAAGGTGGCTGCCGCCGCACCCGACCAAGCCGGTCGGCTACACGCGGGTTGACGTTCTCAGCTGGGTTCACCGGCCTTGGGCGGCGGCCACGGGCTGGGCCGGCGCGGCGGCGATCGGGCGCTCACCGCCGGTATCGGCTCCGAGGCGGGCACGTCCGGGATGGCGGCCAGCGTCTCCGGACCTCATCGACGGCATCCTCGGCCGGGACGGGAGTGGTCCGCGATGGTCTCAGCCCGAAGTCGGAACAGGCCGGCGACGGGTCGGCCCTCCGGCTCGGTGGGCGGAACGACGCAAAGGACGACAAGTCCCAATTGCTGTACTGCCTGGAGGCCAGGCCATCCACGGGCCATTCTCCGCGGTCAGTAGCGGTCAGTAGCGGTCAGTAGCGGTCAGTAGCGGTCAGTAGCGGTCAGTAGCGGTCAGTAGCGGTCCGTAGCGGGACTTCTAGTGGCTCGACACGCAACGTTGGTCGGGTAATTGATCTCGCTGGTCGACCCGGTCACCCTGCCTGCACGTCGAGTGCGGGAGGTGAGGGGTGGCGCGCAGACCGAGCGTGTTCGTCCGGCCGCTGTCCATGGACGAGGGCCGCAAGCTACAGCGGATCACTCGAACCTCGAAGGACCCGGTTCGGATGCGCCGGGCGATCGTGGTGATGATGTCTGGCCAGGGCCAGACCGTCCGGGACATCACCGCGTTGCTGCAGGTCAGCGAGGACTACGTGCGTGATGTGATCCACGCGTTCAACGAGCGGGGGTTCGACGCGCTGGACCCAAAATGGAGCGGGGGACGGCGCAGGAAGATCGGTAAGCAGGTCCGCGAATGGATCTGCCTGATCGCCCGCACGTCCCCCGCCGAGTGCGGCTTGACCGGCTTCTCCACCTGGTCGCTGGCGAAGCTGCGCGACTACCTGCTGGCCGAGGGCATCGTCGCCGAGCTCAGCCGCGAGACCCTGCGCGGAGATCCTGCACGCCGGCGGGATCTCCTGGCAGACCACCACCACGTGGAAGGTCTCGCCGGACCCGGAGTTCATCGGCGAAGGTGCGCCGGATCCTCGCCCTCTACGACCACCCACCCGCCGACGGCCGCGTCGTCTGCGTTGACGAGTTCGGGCCATTGAACCCGCTCCCGCGGACCGGCAAGGCGTGGCGGCCCCGGCGCCGCCCGCGCAGGTTGCGGGCGACCCACCACCGCTATGACGGCGTGATGCACATGCTCGCCGCGCTGGATCTGGCCACCGGCAAGCTCTTCTACCGGATCCGGGCGCGCAAGCGATCGCAGGAGTCCCTCGACTTCCTCAAGGCCCTGCGGGCTCGCTGGCCCGGCGAGAAGCTCTACCTGATCTGCGACAACTTCTCCCCGCACCGCCACCCCGCCGTCCGCTCCTGGTGCGCGGTCAACGAGATCGAGTTGGTGTTCTTGCCGACCTACGGGTCGTGGCTGAACTGGATCGAGGCCGAGTTCGCCGCGCTACGCTACTTCGCCCTGGGCGGCACCGACCACCGCAGCCATACCGAGCAGAACGCCGCCATCGCCGGCTACGTCCGCTGGCACAACGGCCGAGCCCAACCCAAGGTCAACTTCGCCACCGACTCACCGATCCGGACCTGGACCGATTACCCGGCCAAGGCTGCATGACAAGCCACTAGGTGATCCATCACCCCAGCTCAGGCCCAAAGCTGGGCGGGGCAGGCTGAATCCCAAGCTGCTATTGACCGTCCGGGAGCAGCCTGTGTAGCGGTTCCGGCCCCTTCTCGCGCGTCCCGCGGTGTGCAGGCGACGGGATCTAACAGCAATTTGATCACCGCTGAACCAATTTGACCTCGCCATAGCTGCCTCGTAATGCGCTGGTCGGCCTGCCGGACGGAGGCGCGCCATGCTTGGCGGGGCGTCCGCCGCGACATTGTCGATGTCAATAAAATCGGGAGCACTCCAGTGCTCGTTACGGGCCAACGGAAGAAGGGTGCTCGCGGCTTGGTTCGGGCTACAGAATTCCCTGGAGCTTGGCCACGCGAATCAGATCTGATCGACTGCCGACGTTAAGCTTGCGGCCGAGCTGAGAGCGATAGGTCTCCACGGTTCGGATGGAAAGGTGCAGGACCTTGGAGATCTCCGCATTGGTATGGCCGGCTGCCAGAAGTTCCAGGACATCTCGCTCGCGGGCCGTCAGGTGCGACGAGGCCGCCTTCTGCTCCGCAAGGAACTCCGGGACGTACTGCCCGCCCAGGGACACCACCCGGACGGCTGCAGCGAGGTCATCGGCGGCTGCGTCCTTGGTGACGTACCCGGAGGCCCCACGTGCGAATGCGGCCTGGACGAAGGAGCTCTCCTGATGCATCGACGCCATCAAGATCTTCGTCGCCGGGCACTGCTCTCGGAGGATCTCGATCCCATCCAGCCCGCTCTTCCCCCCGTGCAGCGAGATATCGAGGACGATGACGGTCGGTGTCAGCTCGACGGCGAGTTGTGCAGCTTCGTCGAGCGACGAGACGTCACCGACAACCTGGATGTCGATTTCGTCGTCGAGAATTCGCTTGGCTCCTTCTCTGAACATCCGATGGTCGTCACACAGCAGCACTTGCAGCTTCTTCATTTCTTGCTTTCGTCGTGAGGTATATTCGTATCTGCGTCTCGGTCCGTTGCGCCCGAGAAGCCCGTCTAAGTCGGTAGCGTGGCGCTGACCACCGTTCCCGCGCCAGGATCGCTGTGGATGGATACGCGGCCGCCCAGGACCGCGGCCCGCTCCCGCATGCTGGTCATGCCGAAGCCACCTGAGGTGCTCGTGGCAGGAAGCCCGGTGCCATCGTCCTCGATGGTCGCCGACAATGTCGAATCGCTCAGCGTCAAGGTGATGGCGCAGTGCATCGCGTCCGCGTGTTTCATCACGTTCGTCACGGCTTCCTGGACGATTCGCAGGCACGCGACCTGAACAGGATGTGGCAGGTCGTCGTAGGAGAGCTCACGGTCGCTGGCCGCGATGTCGCACGAATAGCTGATCGTCAACGGGTTGCGTGCCTGACGGCGCTCCACCAGATCACGAAGGGCGGCCGGCAGTCCCAGTTCGGCCAGGGCCGGGGCCGACGTTTCGTAGACGAGGTCGCGCACGACCTCGTTGCACTCCCTCAACTGCTCGTAGATCCACGTCACCGCGTCCCGTGGCGGCTTGATATCCAAGCGAGCGAGGCTGTTCTGCAATCGCCGGGCCTCCATCAGAAGAGCTGAGAGGCGCTGGCCGACGTCGTCGTGGAGCTCCGCGGCCAGGCGCGTCCGGAACAACTCCTCGCTCACCATGAGCGAGGTCGACATGGCATCGGCCATGTGTTCCGCGGCCAGTACTCGCCGGAGGCATTCGCGGGTCAGCATCGCCACTTGCCGATTCTGGGCGGACCAGGGAGCACTGCGTTCCCGACGTGCCACCAGCACAGAACCAGTGCGGCCCGGCACCGGTAGCACCAGGAAGGTCGCCCAACGGGGTGGCCGGGTCTGGAACCGGACGCAGGTGAGGTCCGTTTGCCGGCGCAGATGCCCCTTCGCGCGAAGCCACTCGAGGTCGTCGTCGCTCATTGAGCCGGCGACGACACGCACGGGACCGTGAACCGAGCTGCCCGCTTCGATGAACGCAGCGTCGTCCACGTGGACCGCCGCCACCAGCAACGAGACGATCGTGGCGATCGCGGTCCGGGTGTCGTCGCTGTTTCCGCCTTCCTCCGGCAGGGTTCGTGACAGGCTCGGTTCCAGGCCGTTGTGTGTTGCCGAGCCCGCGAGAACGGGTGCGGACGTGGTACCGGTACCGAAGAGCCGTCGACCGATCATCGCGCGGAGCCCGAAAGGAACGCGTGCCGGATCACCGACGGCCATTGCTTCACCTCGTACCTGACATGCTCGCGTTCAGCTTGATAAACGCTGCTCGCTGTGGCGGCGACGACGGTGCGTACCGCCGCCCGCACCGCCCACCGTCTGGACTCGACGCTTCGGGGCGGCGAGCCCTCGGCCCGCCATCGCGCTACTGTTGCGCGCCAGGACAGCACCGGCACCACGTAGGAGTTGACCATGCGGCGGCGGCGGATCTCCGTGGCTGCGTGGTTCAAGACGTCGTCCGCTTCCTCGAGATGGTGGGCGCCGAGGAGCCCGATGGCGCGTGCGAGCAGGTGGGTGAGGGTGGACTGCACGTCGAAGTCCGGGCCGGGGTCCGCTCCCGCCGCCTCGCCGACGTCCTCGCCGTCGCAGGCCAGCGCCCGGATGAAGGTGGCGCTGACCGAAGCCTGCCGGTCGCCGATTGCCTCGGCCAGCCGGTGGACGAGCTCGGCCTCCCGGGCTGCCGCCTCCCGGTCGCCCAGCCGGTACAGCGCGATCGCCCGGTGCCATCGAGAGGTGTGGGCCTCCCACCGGTCCGCGGTGCGGTCGAAGCGCTCCACCGCCGCGGTCAGCAGCGCGATCGACCGGGGGTAGTCGCCCGAGGCGACGAGCGCGACGCCGTACAGGTGCAGGGCGTGCGCCTCCCCCCACTCGTCACCGGCCTGCTTGCGGATCGAGACAGCCCGGGCGCCGTAGCGGGCGGCCCGCCGGGCGCGTCCGAGCAGCGCCCCACACAGCACGGCGTGCGTGGCGTAGGCGTGGGCGCGTTCCGGCCCGTCGACCGCGCAGTGCCGCGCCACGGCCATCTCCCGTCCCTGGGCCCAGAGCGCGCGGATGCTGTTGTGGAACCACCAGCAGTAGGCCAGGTTGCCGAACACGGCCGCCTTGAGGGCGGGGTGCTCGGAATCCCGGGCGTGCAGCTGGTGCGGGGAATGGCGACCGAGGCTCAGCCTGGCGACCTCCTTGACGGAGGCGAGCAGGAAGCTGCGATCGTCGCGTGGAAGGGGCTCGCCCAACGCCTGCAACGCCTGCAGGAAGTACTGCTCGGCCTCTTCCAGACTCCCGGTCTTGAAATGCGTTTCTCCGAGTAGGCGGAATATCTGCGCGCGGGCGACCACATCGGAATGAGCGCATCGCGACAAGGACCTCTTGAGCGTGGCGACGGCTTCGGCGTAACAACCGTCGAGCATGAGGACCTCGCCCATCTCCCGGAGGAGGTCGGCAGTTTCTCGGACTGCGATGGCGAGCTCGTAATACTCGCGGGCCGTGCCCAGGCTGTAGCGATGCCGTGCGGTCCGGGCCGCGGTGACCGCGTGCGGGAACGCAGCGGCCATGTCGCCCGATGCGGCGAGGTGGAAGGCGAGGTCGAACTCGTCGGTATGGCCGAGTGCGATCATCGCGCGTGCGACCTGCCGATGGATCTCGGCCAGCGGGACGCCCGCCTCGTCGGCAAGCGCCTCCTCACGGACGGTGTCGTGTGCGAACACGAAATCCCGGATCCCTGGGCCTCGTGACCTGGGTTGGCTCTCCCGATGCTCGTGCAGCAACCCGCGGCGGGCCAGTTCGGACACGACGGTCGCGCACCATGCCACGGACTTCCCCGAGGCGCCCGCGAGGATGTCCATCCGGCCCCGAAAACCGATGGCGGCGGCCACCTTGAGGACCGAGCGCAGGTGGGACGGCAACGACCGGACCCGCCCGGTGAGCACCGCTGGTGGAGCCGGCAGGCGCCCCCGGCTCTCCCAGCCATTGGGCCCGGGCACGACCGCGCCGCTGTCGGTCAGGAAGCGGATGGCGTTCTGCGCCATCAGCGGGCTGCCGCCCGCCCATCGGATCACGCCATCGACGACGGCGTCGTCGACCCGCCCTGCCATGGACGTTAGGATCGATCGCACGGCGTCGGGCGGCAGCGAATTCACGCGCACGACGTGTTCGGTCTCGATGGCGGGCATCCGGTCCTCGGGGTCGGCTGCCCCTCGGCGAACAAAGATCATGACGACTCCGCGGCCGATCTTCGGTGCGACGTCGGCGAGGTGCCCGAGCAGCAGGATGTCCTCGCGTCGCGCGAAATGGCAGTCGTCGATGATCACGAGCAGCGGGTTCTCGGCGGTTGCCAGCTGGCTCAGGCTCGTCGCCAGCCGGCGCGCCGCCTCGTCCGGCCGCAACGCCCCCTGCAGCCGCATGTCACCGCCGCCACCGAAGCCCTCGGTTCCGTCGGCGAAGGCGGATTGTTGCTCCTCGTCGCCGTCGAAGCGGGTTCCCGGCTCGCCCCCGCGGGAGCGCTGTAGCGCCTCGACGAAGGAGGACAGCACGACATGCGGCCGGGATGCGACCGCCGGTTCGCTCTTGACGTAGATGACCCTGGCGGTGTGCTCCGCCTGCGCCCACCGGGAGAACTCCTGCAGGAGGCGGGTCTTCCCGATCCCGGCAGGACCCTCGACGAGCACGGTCTGCGTCCGCTCGGCCTGGGCATATCCGAGCGCTGCGATGAGCTTCGACCACTCGGCCGGCCGGGCGGCGAACGCGGCCGGACCGAGTTCGGGTCGGAGGTCTTGGGAGCCGATGCTGACATCGGCGAGGCGGCCCGAACGGCACGCTTCGGCCAGCTCCTCGAGGTCGCGGACCGCGGCGGTGAGCACGTTGTACCCGCCGTCGAGGCCGGCGAGGCGCCCCAGGGTCATCCGCACGAACAGGTTCAGCTGCTGGGTGAAGGCCGTCGTGGCGGGCGGTCCTGTCGCGAGGACGCGCTCGAAGGCCTTGAGCAGCAACGAGGCGAGGCAGGACACATCGCCGGCCTGGGACTCCGGGCTCGGTATGACCATGGCGGTCGGCGCGCCCTGGACCTTGTAGTCGAAGATGCTCGACAGACGGGCCAGCCCGTGGTCGACGAGAGCGACGTGCCCGGCCGAGACGACGAGGTTGGAAGCCTTCACGTTCCCGTGGGTCAGGCCCGTCGAGTGCAGGAAGCACAGGTTCTTCACGGCGACGACGGCGACATCGAGGAATCGGCTGAGCTCAGTGGGCGGGTCGGCAAGCCACTCGTCGAGGGTCTGCCCCGCCACGTAGCGACGACTGATGAAGGCGACCCGGTCCGAGCGGAAGAGCTCCAGGCGCGGGACGTCCGCTCGCGCGCCGGAGGCCTCGTTCCCGAGCCTGCGTCCCGCATCCTCGAAGTACGCCATGACGTCCTTGTCGAGGCGGCGGGCGGGCATGACGCGAACGAATGCGGGTGCGCCGAGTGAGAGGTCGTCGGCGATGAGAGCCCCCGATTGCTGGCCCTTCGCGAGAACCTGCCGCGCTCGAAATCGTTCGGGGAGGCGGTTCCATCCGGTCATTCGCTGACCTCCCGTGGCAGATGGGGGGTCCGAGACGCTGTTACCGGACGCCGGCCCCCGATGTCTGCGGACAACTGCACAACGTTCGGGAGCCGGTTGGGATACGAGGGGAATGGGGAGCACCGGCCTGGAGCGATTCAGCGGGCAACGGTGGCCGACCCGCAGGCCCGCCTCAGTCGCGGACAGGGGAGGAGACGAGATCGCTGCCGTCCGGAATGCACGTCGTACAGGCGCTGAACCCTTCCTCGTGCGCCTCTTCGAGGGTGATCTGCTCGTCGGCGTGGCTGTTCAGCAGTCTGCATTCGGGCGTGTGATAGCGCCGACGTCCGGGCACGACGTGCACGATCCGGGCTTGAATCGGGTCTTCGACCCCGAGGTCGGCACCGCTCTCGACGGCAGCACGTTCCGGCTCTTCCGCGGACGCCGCATCGTCGCAGGGCGACGAGTGCACTGACGTGCCTGAGGACGCAGTTCCTCCCGACTCCCCGGCCGGCGGGCCGGGCTGTTCATCGGCGCCGGGCTCGCCGGGGCCGACTTCGTCCGCGAGCCTGCCCGGTACCTCGGCGCTGCGCGCTCCTCGCCGCTTCCGGATGCTCGCGAACGCCAGTACGGCGATGCCGAGCAGGCTGACCCCGAACGCCACGTAAGTCACCGTGATCTCCGCAAGAACGACGCCGAGAACGAGGCAGGCAAACGCGACGGCCACGAGTACGGCGATGAGCATTCCAGGTCTCCCTCTGTGGGTGGTGGGTCGCCATGACGTTCTCGACGGTCGATGACCCCGGCTGGGTCCGCTGCGGTGATGTCGCGCGATCCGCGGAAGGACCGGAATCCCGGGACAGGGAGCGAGCGCCAGGCGGCGTCGGGGCCGGCCGGACCACCCGCGGAGGATGGCAGATCGGCATCTTGAGCCGCCGAGCGCTCCGGGCGCAAGCCCTGGGAAGCCGTCGCGCGACGGGATTTCCGAGATCTCCCAGGGGCGCGCGGTTACGGAGCGTTTCCATCAGGGCCTGCTCGCGACCAGCGCAAAGGCGCTGAATTGGACTTCTGAACCGCCCTCGACTGCGGGGAAGTCGGGGTCAAAGGTCACCCCGAGTCACGTAGTTACCACGGAGGCGCGGTGACTCGCGTCACCGCCATGGTGCTCTCCCAAGGGCGGCGGTGCCGCGGCGCCAGGTGGGCGCCGACCCGTGGACCCGGCGATGGCGAGGGACGGTCTTCCCTCGGGAATAGGAGCGTGCAAGGTGGCGGATCGGCTCGCGGTGGTGAGCGGGGGGACCTACGGCGTGGGTCGCGCCGTCGTGTTCGGCCTGCTCGAGGACGGATTCCGAGTCGCGACGTTCAGCAACGACGGCGGGCAGGTCAAGGACCTGCAGGCCGAGTTCGGCGGCCGGGAGGACGTGCTCGTCGAGGAGGCCGATGTCCGGGACCTGACCCAGCTCGAGAACTTCGTGGAGCGGGCGACCGGACGGTTCGGGCCAGTGCGGGCATTGGTCAACAACGCTGCCGTGCGTCCGACCGGTTCGGTGCTGGACACCAGCGAAGAGACCTGGGACGTCACCGTCGACGTCAACCTCAAGGGCCAATTCCTGCTGTGCAAGGCCGCGGTCCCGTCGATGATCGAGGCCGGCGGTGGCTCCGTGGTCAACTTCTCCTCGGTCTCCGCGTACGGCGGTGGCGCCCACGTCGCCTATGTCGCCTCGAAGGCGGGCGTTCTCGGGCTGACGAAGGCGCTCGCGTACGACCTGGCGAAGCACCGCATCCGGGTGAACGCCATTGTTCCCGGGTTCATCCTGTCCGGGATGTCGGAGCCGATGGTCGCCCACCGGCCCGAGATCCTCGAGGTCGTCAAGGGGATGAACGCGCAGGGCCGGGTCGGGATGCCCGAGGACTACGCCCGCACGGTGCGCTTCCTGCTCTCCGATGCCGCGGACATGATGTCCGGCGCAGTTCTCGACGTCGGCCTGGTCCCGGGCGTGTTCCCGGACGACGCGGCCTTGTTCTGACCGGCACACGACATCGAAGAGCTGCAAGAGATGACGGAGCGTGCGGCCCTGCGTGCGGGCTGGATTCCGGTCTGCCCGACCGAACAACTCGCGACGGACGGACGGGCAGCGGTCGATCTGCCTTCCGGCGAACGTTGCCTCGTCTTCAACGTCGAGGGGGCGCTCTACGCGGTCAGTGCCACCTGCTCGCACCGGGCGCTGAGCATCGAAGGCGGGCCGGTACAGGGCACCACCATCGTCTGCCCTTGGCACAAGGCCCGTTTCGACATGGCCACGGGGAAGGGCACCCGCCCGGCCCGCGAGCCGCTGAAGACGTTCGCTGTCGCGGTGATCGACGGAACTGTCTGCGTACATGAGAAAGAAGGCGAATGATGAAGGTCCGGTCCATCGGCTATGTCGGGATCAACGCCACAAACGTGCCCGCGTGGCGGGATTACGCGCACGACGTCCTGGGTGTGCAGTTGCGCGCGGACGCGCCCAAGGACGGCCTCCTGCTGAAGACTGACGACTACCGCTGGCGCATCGCCGTGCACCAGGCGGAGGCCGACGGCTTCTCCTACGCCGGGCTGGAGCTGCCCAACGCACAGGCCTTCCAGGACGCGATCGAGGAGCTGCAGCAGTCGGGAGTGGCCGTCCGGCTCGGCGACGACGAGGAGCTCAAGGCCCGATCGGTCGGCGGCATGGCCGTCATCAACGACCCGGCGGGCAACCGCCTCGAACTCTACTACCGGCCCACCATCGACTACAACTTCGTGTCCCCGCACGGGGCGAAGTTCGTGACGGGCGACATGGGCTTCGGTCACGTGGTTTTCCTGATCAACGCCGAGCAGTACGAGCAGACCCAGGACTTCTACGTCCAGCAGCTCGGATTCCGGGTCTCGGAGTACACCACGCTCGGACCGGTCGAGGTCTGCTTCCTGCACTGCAACCGCCGGCACCACTCCATCGCGCTCGCCCGGGGCCCGTTCACCGCCTGCCAGCACATCATGCTGGAGGTCGAGGAGATCGACATGGTCGGCCGCGCACTCGACCGGGCGCAGGACGCCGGAGTGCCGATGAGCACCACGCTCGGCCGGCACCGCAACGACCACATGCTCTCGTTCTACATGCGGACGCCCAGCGGGATCGACCTCGAGTACGGCTGGGGAGCGCGCGAGGTGGACGAGGACACCTGGGTCGTCTCGGACTGGGAAGGCGGCGACGTCTGGGGCCACCGCGGCCTCGAGTCGCTGGCGCAGAGCGACTAGCCGAGCCGGCATCCACAGAACACACCGCGCTATCACAGAGGACGGCATGTCAGAGAACACGGTTGAGCTGGACGTTCAGGAGCGGTTCGTGGACGTCGCGGGGCTGAAGATCCACGTGAGCGAGGTGGGCACCGGGGAGCCGATGGTGCTGTTGCACGGCGGCGGGCCGGGCGCCTCGGGAATGAGCAACTTCCGGACGAACCTGCCCTACCTGGGCGCGCGCTTCCGGCTCATCATCATCGACCAGCCGGGCTTCGGCTCCTCCTCGAAAGCCCTCCCGGAGGGCGAGTCGTACTGGAAGTTCTCCGCGCGAGTCGTCAAGGAGGTCATGGAGGGAGCCGGCGTCGCCAAGGCGCACTTCCTGGGCAACTCCCTGGGTGGCGGCACCGCGCTGCGCTTCGCGTTGGACTACCCGGAGATGGCCGACCGGCTGGTGCTCATGGGCCCGGGCGGCGGCTCGGTGAACATCCTCACCCCCGGGGACATCGCGGGCGGCGTCGACCGCGCGGTGCGCCGATTCTACGAGTCGCCCTCCGTGGAGCGGATGCGCGAGTTCGTCGACGTCATGGTGTACGACTCGAGCCGCGTATCGGACCAGGTCCTCGAGGAGCGGCTGCAGGCGGCGACCGACCCCGAGGCCATGGCGTTCATGCTCAAGCTGTTCCGGGCACTGGGCGCGGACCCGGAAGCCGAGCTGTGGAAGCACGTGGACCGGATCCGGCACCGCACCCTGCTCGTCTGGGGCCGCGAGGACCGGGTACTGCCGTTCGACAGCTCCCTGCTCATGTTCCACCGGATGCCCGACGTGCGCCTCGTCGCGTTCTCCGAGTGCGGCCATTGGGTCCAGTCGGAGAAGCAGCAGGAGTTCGACCGCCTGGTGGCCGACTTCCTGACGGCCGAGTAGGAATCGATGGACCTGAGCAGTCCGCAGGCCGTCGAACGGCCCCTCCGGGTCGCGATCCTCGGTTCCGGCAACATCTCCACCGACCTGATGTACAAGGTCCGACGCGAGCAGTCGCTGCAGTTGATCGCGATGGCGGGCATCGACCCCGGCTCCGAGGGGCTGCGGCGGGCCGCCGACCTCGGTGTCCCGACCTCGGCTGACGGGATCGACGGGTTGTTCGACCTCGACGACCTGCCCGAACTCGTCTTCGACGCCACGTCCGCGCGCGCACATCTCGCGCACGCCCCGCGGCTGGCCGACGCGCAGATCGCCAGTGTCGACCTCACGCCGGCGGCGATCGGCCCGATGGTCATCCCGGCGGTGAACGGCGACGAGCACCGCGACGGCATGGAACTCAATCTGGTGAGCTGCGCTGCCCAGGCGACGGTGCCGCTGGTGGCCGCCGTCGGGCGCGCCGCGCGGCACCTGCGCTACGCGGAGACGGTGTCGACCGTCGCCAGCGCCAGCGTCGGCCCGGGGACCCGTCAGAACATCGACGAGTTCACGCACAAGACGCGCAAGGCGATCGAGACGCTGGGTGGTGCCGAGCGCGGCAAGGCGATCGTCATCCTCAATCCGGCGGAGCCGCCCCCCTGCATGCGCAACACCCTCTACGCCGAGGTGGACGGTCTGGACGAGGACCTCCTCGCCGTCGAGGTTGCGCGCATGGTGCAACGCGTCGAAGCCTACGTGCCCGGCTACCGGGTCCGGGGCCCGGTGATCGACGGCCGGAAGGTGACGCTGTTCAACGAGGTCGAAGGGGCCGGCGACTTCCTCCCGACGTACGCCGGGAACCTCGACATCATCACGGCAGCCGCGGTGCGGATGGCCCGCCAGCGGGTCGCCGCCGGCGCGGAAGCGAGGGTGTGAGATGGAGCCTGCAGCCGGTACCCAGGTCACCTACCTGGACACGAGCCTTCGGGACGGCAGCCATGCCGTGGACCACGACTTCTCACCGGAGCAGGTCCGCCGCGTCGTGGCCGGGCTGTCCGCCAGCGGCGTCCGGTACATCGAGGTCGGCCACGGCGCGGGGCTCGGTGGATCGTCGCTGCTCCAGGGGCGCGGGAGCTACTCCAACACCGAACTGTTCGACGCCGCGGCCGCGGTGATCGGCGACTCCACCCTGTGCACGTTGATGTTGCCCGGCGTCGGGGTGATGGACGAGGTGCGCGAGGCGGTCGAGCACGGCGTCGGCGGGGTGCGGGTCGCCACCCATGTCACCGAGGCCGACGTGGCCGAACAGCACCTGCGGCTGTGCCGCGATCTCGGACTGCGGACCTTCGGCTTCCTGATGATGACGCACCTCGCCGCACCGGAGGTGGTCGCGGAGCAGGCGCGGATCATGGAGGAGTCGGGCGCCGAGGTGGTCTACCTCGCCGACTCCGCCGGCTACATGACCGAACAGGGCGTGCGCGACCGCGTCGCCGCCGTCCGGGCGGCGATCTCGGTCGAGATCGGCCTGCACGCCCATAACAACCTCGGACTTTCCGTGGCCAACAGCCTCGCCGCGATCGACGAGGGGGCGTCGTTCATCGACGGCTCCCTCGGCTGTCTGGGCGCCGGTGCCGGCAACACGCCCGGCGAGGTGTTCAGCGTGGTGACCAGGCGTATCGGGCTCGAAACGGGCATCGACGAGTGGCGCCTGATGGACGTGGCCGAGGACGAGGTGCGTCCCCTGATGCGGTTCCCGCAGGTCATCGACCGCACCAGCCTGGTGCTCGGGTATGCCGGGGTGTACTCCAGCTTCCTGCTCAAGGCCAAGGCGGCGGCCGCCCGGTACGGGGTCGACGCCGGCGACATCCTGCTGGAAGCGGGCCGGCGGGGTGCGGTCGGCGGGCAGGAGGACCTGCTCGAGGACATCGCGTTCACGATGGCCCAGAACCGGGAGGTGCCCGTTGCCACCGCTTGATGAGCTGGCTCGTGCGGCCCTGTCCGAGGAGCTCTGGAAGGCGGAGTGCGCCTCCACGCCGGTGGCACCGCTCACCGAGCGGTACCCCGGGCTGGGCCAGGATGACTCCTACGGCATCCAAGCCGGGGTGGCCAGCATCCGCGAGGACCTCGGACACCGGGTCGTTGGAAAGAAGGTCGGCCTGACCAGCCCTGCGATGCAGGAGATGGCCGGGGTGCGCGAGCCGGACTTCGGGCAGCTGTTCGACGTCATGGAGGCGGCCGACGGCGACGACCTGGAGCTCGACTCGCTGATCGCCCCCAAGGTCGAGCCCGAGATCGCCTTCGTGCTCGGCAAGCGGCTGGAGGGACCGCTGGTCACGCCCCGCCAGGTGCTGGCGGCCATCGACTTCGTCGCCCCGGCGCTCGAGATCGTCGACAGCCGCATCGCCGACTGGCGGATCCGCTGGCACGACACGGTCGCCGACAACGGATCGTCGGCCCGCTTCGTGCTGGGGGACCGGGCGTTCTCTCCGCGAGGTGTCGATTTCGAGGCGCTGACGGTGGTGGTCGAACGCAACGGCCGCGCCGTGGCGAACGGATGCATGCGCGACGTGCTCGGCAGCCCGCTGCGCTCGGTGTGCTGGCTCGTCCACAAGCTCGCGACGCACGGGATCGCCCTCGAGGCAGGTGACGTAGTCCTGCCGGGCTCCCCGTGTCGGGCGGTGGACGCCGGCGATGGCGACGTGTTCCGCGCCGATTTCGGGGCGCTCGGATCGGTAGCCCTCGGTTTCGTCCGACGGGGTGCCCAGCAAACGGAGGAGAGGAGGCCGCAATGACGATCGGTTACAGCGGCGTCGAGAAGATCGACGACTTGATCGACGCGGATCAGGGTTTGGTCAGCCGGCATGTGTTCTCGGATCCGGCGATCTATGAGATGGAGCTGCAGCGGATCTTCGCGCGGTGTTGGCAGTTTCTCGGGCACGAGTCGCAGATCCCGCGGGCCGGGGATTTCGTGAGTGCGTATCTGGGTGAGGACCCGGTGGTGGTGGTCCGGCAGGACGATGGGTCGATCACCGGGTTCTTGAACGTGTGCCGGCATCGTGGGATGCGGATCTGCAAGCTGGATGCGGGGAACGCGGCTGGGTTCTCGTGCAGTTATCACGGGTGGGCGTATGACCGGCGGGGCAAGATCGTGGATGTTCCGTTCGGGGAGATGTATGCGAACGCCCCGTTGGATGAGGGCTGGGCGGCGGTGCCGGTGGCCCAGGTGGCCAGTTACAAGGGATTGATCTTCGGGACGTTCGATCCGGAGGCGCCGTCGCTGGTGGATTACCTGGGCGATATGGCCTATTACCTGGACGTGTTGGTGGACCGTCGGGAGGGCGGCACCGAGCTGGTCGGCGGCGCCAACAAGTGGATCATCGACAGCAACTGGAAGTACGGCGCGGAGAACTTCGTGCAGGACGGCCACCACGCCTTCTCCTCGCACGTGTCCGCGCTGATGGCCGTGCAGCCCGATGACGCCGAGATGATGGACTTCCCCGAGGGCTTCACAGTCCGACCCGGCGGCGGTCACGGGCTCGTCGCCTTCAACGGGCCGGCGCTCGAGCTGACCACTCGCGATGAGCTCCTCCTCAAGTACCACCAGGAGGTCGTGCGGCCGGAGTCGGCGCGCCGTCTGGGTGCCGAGCGCGACGCCATCCACAACGTCGGCGCCTTCACGATCTTCCCCAACTTCTCGTTCCTGACCGGCTTCCAGACGATCCGGGTGTGGGTGCCGCGCGGTCCGCACCACATGGAGGTGCGGTCCTGGACGATCGTGGACCGGGACGCGCCGCAGGAGGTCAAGGACGCGCAGTTGCGGTTGGTGCGGACCACGTTCAGTCCCAGCGGGCTGCTGGAGCAGGACGACGGCGAGAACTGGTCGATGTGCCAGGACACGCTGCGCGGCTACGTGTCCCGCCAGCTGAGCTCCAACGTGCGGATGGGCCTCGGGAGCCCGCTGGACGCCGACGCCAAGGGCCCCGGCCGGGTGATGCAGGGCTGGAACGAGGAGCCGGGCCGCGGTTTCTTCGAGCGCTACCGCCAGATGATGTCCGAGCCGACCTCGCGGGTCTGGCTCGACAAGTGAGGGCCAGGACGGGATCAGCAAGGGAGGAGTGGTCCGCATGACCACGGAAATCGACCTCGGGGCCGGTGTCGGGCACCGCGGGGTGTCGGCCGACCTGCAGCACGAGGTGGAGCAGTTCTTCTACCACGAGGCCGAACTGCTCGACGACGGCCGTTTCCGGGAGTGGCTCGACCTGGTGGCCGAGGAGATCGAGTACACGGTGGGGACCAAGCCCACCGTGGATCCGTTCAGCCCGGACGCGGTGCCACCCTCGCTCGCGTTCGAGGACAACAAGGAGAGCCTGACCTGGCGGGTCAAGCGGTCCGAGACGGGCATGGCCTGGGCCGAGGAACCGCCCTCGCGGACCCGCTACCTGATCACCAATGTGCGGATCACCCCGGACGCCGCCGGCCTCTTCGTCCGCAGCAACTTCATGTTCTATCGCAACCGGCTGGAGACCACTGCGCACTTCCTGGTCGGGAGCCGCGAGGACAACCTCCAGCGGGGTCCCGACGGTCGGCTTCTCATCGCCCGGCGCGCCGTCACACTCGACCAGAACGTGATCCTGTCCAACAACCTGAGCATGTTCTTCTGAGAGGACGGAATCGTGTACTTCGTCAACGCCGACGATTTCCAGGGGACCCTCGGGGTGTTCCTGGCGAAGATCATGGATGACCCGACTGTCGGGGACGCCTTTGCCTCGACCAATGCGCTCGTGAAGATCATCTTCACCGAACCCGACACCATCATGTGGATCGACTGCCGACAGCCGGTCCCGAGCGTGTCCACCGATCCTGCTGCCGTGCCGGAGACCGAGGTGCCGGACATGGTGCTGAACATGTCCGCCGACAACGGGCACCGGTTCTGGCTCGGACGGCTCTCCCTGCCGGTGGCGCTCACGAGCCGCAAGGTCAAGGTGAAGGGGCCCACGAGCATGCTCATGAAGCTGCTGCCCGCCTTCAAGCCCGTCTACCGCGGCTACGAGGAGTTCCTCCTCGAGCGCGGCCGCCAGGATCTCGTTTCGGTCTGACGCCGGTCCCGGCCGTGTTCCTGCGGGACTGCGCCGGGCCACGTCGGTACCGGAAGTGACAGGGGATGGGGATGCATCGATCTGAGAGTCGGGGGAGGCCGTGAGTAGCGCGCAGCGCCCCGCGTTGACACCGGGTGCCAGGGGTGCGCACACTGCCCCCCCGGACCGTCCGACGACCAGGACACCCTGGATTGAACACGTGCCCGGCCCCGTGGCCGGGATGGTCGCCGAGATCGGTGGCCTGACCCAGTTGGCAAGCCAGGTGGTGTGGAGTGCGGTACGCCGCCCGGTGGGTTACTGGCGTGCCGTCCGCGACGAGATGTACGGCGTCCTGAAGCTCTCCTGGTTCCCCATGATCCTCGCGGTCCTGGCGTTCTCCCTGATGATCGGCCTGCTCGGGCTGAACGTCACGGACCTGCTGGGCGCCAACAACCGCTACGGTCAGTACTTCTTCATTCAGAACACCCGCGAGTTCACCCCGTGGGTCAACTCGATGGTCGTGGCCGGCATCGTCGGCGCCGCGATCTGCTCGGACCTGGGCGCCCGCAAGGTCCGGGAAGAGCTCGACGCGCTCCGGGTACTCGGCACCGACCCGGTCCGGGAGCTCGTGCTCCCGCGCATCATCTCCACGACGGTCCTCACGCCGTTGCTCATGCTCGTCTCGCTGGCGGTCGGAGTCGTCTGCGGGCTCTTCAGCGCGGTCACCTACGGCGGTGTGCCGAGCGGCGAGTACTGGGCGACCGTGTTCAAGAACCTGACGACGATCGAGTTGGTCGTCGCGGTCCTGAAGAGCGCAGCCATCGGCTTCATGATCGGAGTGGTGGGCGCCTACAAGGGCCTCACCGCCGGTGCCGGGTCGATTGGTGTCGGCCGCGCGGTCAACCAGGCCGTGGTCATCGCATTCGCGCTGGTCTTCCTCATCGACCTCGCGTTCAACATGATCACCCTCGGCCTGTTCCCCGAACTGCAGACCGTCAGGTGAGAGGACAGGCCGTGACTGTCACTCGCGAGGAGCGCCGCACGCCGGCTCGGCCCTCGGCGCCGGACCTGGACTTCGGTCCCGGTGCGGTCGGCAGCAAGATCCGTGAGCTGCTCGAGAACGCCGTGCAGATGCTCCGATTCTTCGGGCAGGTCTTCGTCTCGATACCGAGGGCGGTCCGGCTCTACCCGTCTGAGGTCTTCCGCCAGTGCGGGATCCTGATCCTCTCCAGCGGCATGATCATCTGGTTCATGGAGCTCGTGCTAGGCGTCGTGTTCGCCGTGCAGGGGCATTACATCTCGCGGCAGTTCGGCGCGCCGGGCTACGTCGGCGTCTACCCGGCACTGGGTGGACTGCGCACCGGGGGCCCGGAGATGTGGGGCTGGATTCTGGCCGCCAAGGTCGGCTGCGGGCTCGTCGCCGAACTCGGCTCGATGCGGATCAGCGAGGAGGTCGACGCGCTGGAGGTGATGGGCGTCGAGCCGATGCCCTACCTGGTGGGAACCAGGGTGCTCGCGGCGACCATCGCCATGCCGTTCCTCTACATCGTCGGACTCGGCCTGCTCTACGTCGGATCGTGGTTCATGATCGTCGAAGTCCTGCACACGGTCTCGCCGGGCGGGTTCTTCGACGTGCTCTGGGCCTTCCAGAGTCCACTCGACCTCCTCTTCTCGATGATCTGGACCGTGGTCCTCGGCGTCCTGGTCGTGCTCGTCGGCTGCTACTACGGCTACACCGCCAAGGGCGGCCCGGTCGGCGTCGGGATGAACACCTCGAGGTCGATGGTGATCAACATGGTGCTCGTCAGCCTCCTCGGCCTGATCTTCCACCAGTTGTTCTGGGGCGGCTTCGCGAACGCGCCGATCGCCAACTGATCTCCGACCGACTCCGATCCTGGAGGTTCCATGCTGCACCAGCATTCCGCCTGGCCTGCCGGCCGGCCCGCGCCACCGGTTGGCCCGGCCGGCGCCGGCGCGCTGAACGCCCGTGGGTGGACGAGCGACGGCGCGGCCGTCGAGCACTCCATCGAGGTGCGCGATGTGCACAAGTCCTTCGGTTCGTTCCAGGTGCTGCGCGGGCTGAACGTCGGCTTCGTGGACAACGCGATCACGACCGTGCTCGGCCCCTCCGGCACCGGTAAGAGCGTGCTGCTCAAGCACATTGTCGGGCTGCTCGAACCCGACCACGGCGAGGTGCACGTGTTCGGCAAGGACATCTGGAAGGTGTCCGAGGAGGAGCGGTTCCAGCTGCGGAAGCGGTTCGGAGTGCTGTTCCAGGACGGGGCGCTGTTCGGGTCCATGAATCTCTACGACAACGTCGCCTTCCCGCTGCGCAAGCACACGAAGCTCAGTGAGGACGCGATCGCGGACCGAGTCATGCAACGGCTCAAGGAGGTCGGTCTCGAGCGGTCGCTGTCCAAGGCGCCCGGCGAGATCTCCGGCGGGATGCGTAAGCGGGCCGGCTTCGCGCGGGCGCTCGTGATGGACCCGGACGTCGTCATGTTCGACGAACCGGACTCCGGACTGGACCCAGTGCGCACCAGCCTGCTCAACGACCTGATTCTGCAGATGCACGCCGAGCACGGCGGCACCTACATCCTGGTGACGCATAACATCCCCACCGCGCGCAAGGTCAGCGACTACGTGGCCGCGGTGTGGCAGGGCCGGCTGGTCCACTACGGACCCACAGAGGACGCGTTCGCCTCCGACGACCCGTTCCTGCGTCAGTTCCTGTCCGGGGACTCCGCCGGGCCGCTGGGAATGGACTGAAGTAATGCTCAGGAAGCTGCTCACCATCGGCTGCGCGCTCGTGACGGTACTCGCCACGAGCGGTGCGGTGGCACTTGCCGCCGGTGCCGGTGGGGACTACGAGATCAAGGTCGTGATGCCGTCGGCGGTCGGCATCGTGACGGGGCTGCCGGTCCAGATCAACGGTTTCGACGTCGGCGAGGTCACCGACGTCGCGGCGCAGGACAACCACGGCGTCGTGACCCTCGCGCTCTCCGACGAGCACGCGCCGCTGCCCACGGGCACGACCGTCGTGGTGGAGTGGCGCTCGGTGCTCGGCGAGCACTTCCTGCAGTTGCATCCCGGCCCAGCGAGCAACCCGGAACTGCCCAGCGGGAGCATGATCCCGGCTGGGTCGAGCCAGGTCCTCGTCGAAGATCTGCTGGAGGCGCTCGACGAGCCGACCCGTGCGCACCTGACCTCCGTGGTGGACCAGCTGCAAGAGACCTTCGACGGCAGCGAGCCGGACGTCAACGCCCTGCTCGGCACCGCGGGGCCGACCGTGGAGGCCTTGGGTGCGGTGGTCGACGCGGTCGGTCGGGACGGCCCCGCGATCCGCGAGCTGATCACCAACGCCCGCCAGATCACGGCCGTCCTGGCGCAACGGCAGGACAAGCTGGCCGGCACGATCACCGACCTCGGACAGATGGCAGACGTCGTCGCTGCCCAGCAGCAGCAGCTCACCGACGGGCTGGCCGAGCTGCCGTCCACGCTGGACGCCGCGCAGGGTGCACTGGACCGGGTTCCGGCCGCCGCGGACTCGACCGTACCGATGCTCGAAGACCTCCGCCCGGCCGCGGCCCGGCTGCCCTCCGTGGCGGCGAACCTCAGCCCGGTGCTGCGGGACCTGCGCCCCACGGTGGAGCAGCTCCACCCGACCCTCGACGCGGCGAACAAATTGCTGCAGTTCACACCGGGCCTGCTGGACAACGCCACGGCAACCCTTCCGGGCGTGACGCAGGCTGTGCGCACCCTCGGCCCCGCGGTGGCCTTCCTGCGGCCCTACACGCCGGAGATGATGGGAATGATCGACAACTGGGGGAACGTGTACTCCCAGTACAACGGCTCCGGGCATTTCGGGCACCTGCTGATCAGCTACGGGCAGACCGCGGTCAACAACCAGCCGAACGCGGTTCCGCTCGGCGGGCAGGTCAACCCTGCTCCCGCGCCGGGACACAGCGCCGGGCAGCCCTGGACCGATGCGAACGGAAACCGACCGCGGTGAGAACGAGACCTCGGAAGTTCCTGCGCACCGGCATGGTCGTGCTGCTGCTCCTCACGGCCACCGCAGCTGTCGTGTTCCGCAACGACGACGACGGCACGGTGCGCGTCGTCGCGGTCTTCCAGGACGCGAGCCCGCTGCGGGAAGGCAACCTGGTCAAGGCCTACGGGGTACAGGTCGGCCTCATCGACGGCGTGCGATTGGTGAACGGGCAGGCGCACGTGGAGATGCAGGTTCAGCGCTCCGCGCTGCCGCTGCACTCCGACGCCACCGCGCAGATCCGCCCGATGAGCCTGCTCGGCGAGCGGTTCGTGCAGCTCGAAGCGGGTTCGGCCGGTGCACCGCTGCAGGCCGAACCGCTGACCATCCCGGCCGATCGGACATCGCGGGCGATGGACCTCGAGGACGTGTTCAACACCCTCGACGACCCGACGTCGGGGGCGCTGGCCGCGCTGGTCACCACGCTCGGCGAGGGCATGCAGGGCCGCGGCGATGACGTGACCGCGGCGCTGGCGGCGGTCGAACCCGCATTGAGCCAGGTCGACCGGTTGACCGAGATCCTCGACACGCAGAACGCCTCGCTCAACCGCATCCTCGAGATCGGGCAGCTCCACACCAGCGCCTTCGCCGACCGCGACGGCGCGACGCTGGATCAACTCGTCGGAGCGGCCGAGCAGACCCTCGGCACCGTGGCGGCCAACCGGGTCGCGGTGGACGACGCGATAGCGCAGCTACCCAGCACGCTCACCTCGGCGCGGCGCGCGCTGCGTGAGCTGGCGGGTGTCGCCGACGCGACGACCCCGGTGCTCGCCTCCGTGCGCCCGGTGACGGATGATCTCACCGCGATCAGCGGCGAGATACACGAGTTCGCCGATGCCGCGGATCCTGCGCTGGCCTCGCTGCCGCCGGTGCTCGAACGGCTCGACGCCATGCTCGACGAGGCCCGTCCGGTGATCGAAGGCCTGCGGCCGGCCGCGGGCGATCTGCACAGCGTCGCCGGTTCGGTGCGTCCCATCGCCGAGGAACTCCTCGTTCACGAGCCCGGAACCCCGAGCAGCTTGGAGAACCTGATGAACGGCCTGGCGAACTGGGCGATGGCCACCAGTGGCTACGACGGGGTCTCGCACTACTTCCGGGCCGCCGCGGTGGTCACCCCGGAGACGGCGCGCCAGATGCTCGCCGGGTTCGCTCCGCCCGGGCTCGTCCCGGCCGAGGTCCCGGACGTCCCCGGCGAGGTTCTGCCCGGCCCGACGACCGAGCTACCCGGCCTGCTGCCCAGCGTGGTACCGGCACCGCCCGCGAGCGACCCGGGTAACGCCACCGGGCTCAGCCAGGAGCAGGAGCAGTCCCTGGTCGGGCAACTCCTCGGCGGGGGGCGATGACAGTGACGACCCCCGGGGCCCGCGCGCGTGGCCGGTCGTTCCTGGTGGGCCTCGCGACGCTCGTCGCGATCGCCCTGCTCGGCTACGTCATGTTCACCGCCAACCAGGGCCGGCTCCCCGGTGCTGCGACCACCACGGTCAAGGCCGCATTCAGCGACGTCGGCCAGGCCGATCTCAACTCCGAGGTCCGGCGCAACGCCCAGCGGATCGGATCCGTCTCGAACATCGAGGTCGTCGGCGACCAGGCGGTGGTCACGATGACACTGGACGGCAACGTGCCGATCTACAGCAACGCCACCGCGGCGCTGTGGGACCAGTCGGCGCTCGGCCAGAAGTTCGTCGAGCTGCGTCCGGGCGACCCCTCGGCGGGCCCGCTCCGCGACGGGATGATCCCGCTGGGCCAGACCGAGGAGGCCCACGACATCTCCCATCTGCTGGACGTGTTCGACGAGCCCACGCGCGCTTCCCTGCGGACCGCGCTGCGGGAGTTGGGCGGCGGCACCGGCGGGTACGGACCCGGCCTGAACGGATTCCTCGGTGCCGCACCCGGCCTGCTCTCCGACGTCGGCACCGTGGCTGCTGCCGCGGCCGCCCCCGAGGCGCGGCTCCCGGCCTTCCTGCGCAGCGTCGACCATCTCGCGGTGCGGTTCGAGGGCCGGTCGGAGACGTTCGCCACGCTGCTGCGCCAGACCGAGTCGATCCTGGCCGCCGTGAACGTCGACGGCGCGAAGCCGCTCGACGAGTCGCTGCGGCGACTGCCGGGCACCCTCACCGACGCCCGTACCGCGCTGGATTCGCTGAACGCTCCGCTGGCCGACACCCGGATGGCGATGGAGGCGCTGCACCATGGCTCGCAGGCGCTCGGGGATGCGACACCGGACGCGCGGGGGGTGCTGCGTGAGGCACCCGTCCCGCTGGACAAGATTCCGGAGGTGGCCGAGGTCGCCGAGCCCGCGGTGGACGAGATGACCCACACCTTCACCGACGCGCGGCCGTTCGTGCCACGGCTGGCCGATGGGCTGTCCTCGGCGGCGCCACCGCTGCAGGTGCTGGCCCCCTACGCCTCCGACGTCGGCTTGTTCGCCGAGGACATCAGTTCTGTGATGGCCCCGCACGCGGACTTCCGGCACATGCTGCGGATCGTCATCGCCGTGCCGAGCACAGCGGCCGTGTCCGGTCTCGGCCCGGCCGGTGCGCAGCAGGCCAACCCGTATCCGGCCCCCGGTGAGGCTGCCAATGAGGACCGCGACGCCGACGGCGCGCTGATCCCAGGGAGGAGGCACTCGTGAAGCGGCTGTCGCTGCATCGTGGATCCGCGGCCACGGGACTGGTGGGCATCGTCCTGTTCGCGATCTTCATGGTCGCGCTGTTCCAGAAGTCGGCGATCCTGACGGCTCTGCGACCCGGCGTCACCGTGGTCGCCGAGTTCACCCGGCAGTACAAACTGGAGGCGCATCGCAGCGCGGTGAAGCTGGCGGGCACCCCGGTCGGGGTGGTTTCGTCGGTCGAGCCGACCGACCACGGCACCGTGGCCGTCTCGCTCAAGATCGATAGCGAGACCGTGGGCAAGATCGGTAGCGCTCCCACGGCCGAGATCCGGCCCACCACCGTGCTGGGCGGCAACTACTACGTCGCGCTGACCCCGGGCGGTGACCCCGTCGAGTTCACCGCCGGGACCATCCCGGTGGAGCGCACCGGGATCCCGGTCGAGCTCGACACGCTGTTGCGGGCGGTCCCCCCGCAAGCCCAGGGGGCGCTGCAGGGGGCCACCTTGCACCTCGACGACACCCTGCAGGCCGGCGCCGGCGATGCCCTGCGCGATCTGGCCCGCGAGGCGCCCGGTGCGCTCGCTCCCACCGGCATGGTGCTCGACGCGGTGCGGGGGGTCCGGCCCGACACCGACCTCGCCGAACTCGTCACCGACCTCAACCGCACCGCGGAGGTCGTGACCCGACGGGACGGCCAGCTCGAGTCCATCGTCGACTCGGTGGCGACCACCAGCGACGTCCTCGCCGAGCAGAGCTGGCCGCTCGCGGATGCCATCGCCACGATGCCCGAGACGCTGCGGGTCACCAGAACCGGAGCCGAGGACCTGTCGGGGACGCTCGACCGGCTGACCACGACCGCGGAGTCCATCCGCCCGGCGGTCCAGGAACTCGATCCGCTCCTGGAGAAGCTCGACCCGACGCTGGCCGAGGCCCGGCCGGTACTGAACGACCTGCGGCCACTGCTCGAGCAGGCCCGGCCGATGGTCGAGGAACTCGTGCCCACCGCACAGCAGGGAACCGAGGTGCTCGAGGACGTCCGCGGGCCGGTGCTGGATCGGATCAACGGTCCGATCATCGACACGTTCATGTCCGAGTGGCGCGGGCAAGCGCCGAAGTACCCCGGGGGCGGCAACGGCAACAAGTTCTACGAAGAGCTGGGCTACCTGTTCACGAACATGAACAACGCCTCGAAGTTCTACGACCAGAACGGCGGGATGGTCCGGATCCAGCCGGGCGCCGGCAGTTCGTCGCTGGTCAACACGCCCGGTGGACTGGACGCGTTGCTGGTGCAGCTGGGTGAGCTGGGCGGGCCCCCGCCCCCCGACGACGGGCCGCTCGTGAAGCAGGGTCTCCTGGGAGGGCCGCCGCGGTGAACGCACTGAAGACATGGTCGTTTCGCCGGACATGGCAGCGGCTGCGCACCGTCCCCGGACTCGGCCGCGACGTCATTGCGCTCACCGGGCTGGTGGCGGTGGGGGTGACGGCGGCCGTGCTCATCCTGTCGCAGATGAACTACCTCCCGCCGTGGAGCGACAAGACCGTCTTCGACATCGAGTTCGACGAGGCGGTCGCGGTGAGCCCCGGGAACGGTCAGGAAGTGCGCATCGCCGGTGTCCCGGTGGGCGTCATCACCGACTCGCAGGCCACCGACCACAACACCTCGCGGGTGACGGTGGCGATCGACCAGGGCCATCCGGTCTTCGATAACGCCAGGGCCGTGCTGCGCCCGGTGAACCCGCTGAACCAGATGTACATCTCGCTCGACCCCGGCGGCCCTCCGGGCGAGCCGTTGCCCGAGGGCGGGATGATTCCGGTGACGCAGACCTCACGCCCAATCCAGGCCGAAGAGGTGCTCAACCACCTCGACGAGCGCAGCAGGCTCGCACTCACCGCGCTGCTGGCCGAGTCGGACACCGCGCTGGCCAGTGCTCCGCAGTTGCTGCCGGCCGACCTGCGGGCCACGCAGAAGAGCCTGGTCGACCTGCGGCCGGTCATGCAGCAGTTGGCGGATCGCCGCGAGCACATCCGGCAGTTCGTCACCGCGCTGTCCCAGATCGCGACCGCGGCCGGGGACAACGACGAGCGCCTGACCAGCCTGGTGAACTCCACGCAACAGACCCTCGCCGTGCTCACCGAACGCGATGCCGAGCTGCGACAGACCCTCGGCGAGTTGCCGGGGCTGTCCACGGACCTGCGGCAGGCGATGAGCAGTACCTCGGCGCTGACGACCCAGCTGAACCCCACCCTGGACAACCTCGATGCCGCAGCCGAGGACCTGCCCGGGGCGCTGGACCGGCTCGGCGACACGACCCAGCAGGTCCGCGACACGGTCGCGGCGGCCGCACCGGTGGTGGCGAAGGCCAGGCCGGTGGTCGATGATCTGCGGCCGGTCGTCACCGACGTGCACGGCACCTTCGGCGAGCTCGCGCCGGTCACCCGCTGGGCCGACTACGCGACGGCGCATGTCGCGCCGTGGATGTACGACCTGGGCGCGTTCGTCTACAACACGAGCGGGATCTTCAACGTGTCCGACGCGCAAGGTGGTCTGGCCCGGGCCCAGCTCCAGCTCAACATCGCGAACCCGACCGCGATCGAGACGCCGGAGGACATGACGACCAACACCTACCGGCACGGCGAGAGCCCACTCGGCCCGTACCCGGCGCCGGGCGAAGGAGGCCCGCGATGAAGATCTCCACAGCACGTCTGCCTGCCTTTCGGCTGGCCATGGTGCTGGCCTTCGTGCTCAGTTGCGCGGTCTTCTTCGCCTACCTGTGGTCGCAGGGCGGCGGGTTCGTCGCGGGCCTCAGCCAGGCGCGCAGTTACCACGTGTCGGTCGACGTGCCGAACGTCCGGAACCTGGCGCCGTTCTCCGACGTCCAGATGGCCGGGGTGGCGGTCGGCAATGTCAAGAGCATCGAGCGCACCGGCGACCAGCTCCGTCTCGAGCTGTGGTTGGACGATGTCGCGGTGCCCCTGCATGACGGCGTCTGCGTGCAGGTCAGCGAGAAGTCGCTGGTCGGGCAGTACTACGTGAAGCTCGTCGACGGGCAGGGGCCGCCCCTTCCCGACGGCACCGTCCTGCCGGAGGCGGCGGTGATCCCGCCCGTCGACCTGCGCGACGTGCTCGCCAGCCTCGACGCCCCGACCCGGGAGGACCTCGGCGGCCTGATCCGCTCGCTCGGTACGAGTACCGACGGACGTGCGCGGGACATCTCGGCGCTGATGTCCGGGCTGGCCGATCTCGGGCACAACGGCAACACGGCCGTGGACGCCATCGCTGCCCAGTCCGGGGACCTGGAGCTGCTGGTCAGCGAGCTGGAGACACTGTTCACCACGTTGGACACCGGCGAGGGCCAGGTCGTGCAGCTGGTTCACGACGCGAACCGGATCACGGCCGCCACGGCGGGGCAGCGGGAGGCGATCGAGGGCGCCGTCCGGCAGTTGCCCGGAGTGCTCGCCAGCACCTCCACCGCGACCGGCCACCTCACCGAGCTCTCCGGCGCGCTGGCCCCGGTGGCGGCGGACCTGCGCAAGGCTGCACCGGACCTCGACGCCGCACTCGTGGAGCTGCCGGCGACGACCCGGGACCTGCGGGGGCTGCTGCCGTCGCTGGAGGGCACGCTGGACCGCGCTCCCGCCACCCTGGACCGGGTCCCGGTCGTGACCGAACAGGCCAGGGCCCTGATTCCGCCGGCGACGGACTTGCTCCGGGACCTGAACCCGGCGCTGCGCTACCTCGAGCCCTATGGCAAGGACCTTTCCCAGGTCGTCACGGTCTTCGGCGCGGCCTTCCACCAGTACGGAGATCGCGGCAACACGTTCCTGCACGTGCAGGCCGTGCAGAATCCCTACGCCCTGACGCCCAACCCGCTGAACCTCCCGCCGGGTCTGCTGGCGGGATCCAATCCCTATCCCGAACCCGGGGGCCTGGCTGATCGCAAGCCGCTCAGCCGCGACTTCCCGCGCCTGGAGCCCGATCGATGACGCCGTGGATCCGGTTGCGCAGAGTCGGTGAGACCGCCTGGTCGGCCGGGCGCCGGATGCTCCGGCGCCGGCCGTCCCGACGCGGCTGGCTGACGGCGGTACTGGTCCTCGGCCTGACCGCAGGTGTCGTCGGAGGCCTGGCGCAACTGCGCGTCGACACCGGAACCGACTCCTTCCTCCCCGCGGGGGACGCCAGCCTCGCCGCCGTCGAGCAGAAGGCGCGGAGCTTCGGC
Source organism: Pseudonocardia bannensis (assembly GCF_012911875.1). GTDB lineage: Bacteria > Actinomycetota > Actinomycetes > Mycobacteriales > Pseudonocardiaceae > Pseudonocardia > Pseudonocardia bannensis. The sequence continues at coordinate 31,039 of NZ_JAAXKZ010000051.1, forward strand.
GGTGATCCCGTCGTGGTGCTCCTGCAGTCGCGGGAGCCGCGACAGTTGCTCCTCGACCAGCAGCAGCTGCTGTCGTTGTTGCGTGCCGAGGGCACACTGGCGGCGCTGCCCGACGTCGCCGCCGTCTACGGGCCGGCCACCGTGCTCAACCAGATCGCCACCACGGCGCAGAACCTCCTCGCTCAGATCGCGGGGCGCCGTGACGGGCTGCGGATCCAGGCCGAGCAGCAGGCTCGGGAAGCGGGCGCGTCGGAGCAGGGGGTCCGGCGGGCGGTCGAGCACGCCACCCGCGAGTTCGACCTTCGCTACGGCAGCCTGGTGGTGCAGGGACTGCCCGCCGGGGTGCCTACGCTGTACAGCCCGAACTTCATCCGGACTGTGGCGTTCGACCAGTCCACAGGGGAGCCGCGCCCGCAGTGGCGCTTCGTGCTGCCCGCGCCGGACACCGTCGCGATCCTGGTACGACCCCGGGAGGGCCTCGACCAGGCCGGTACGCAACGGCTGGTGGAGGCCGTCCGTGGCACAGTCGAGGGTGCGGGCCTGGCGACGCGGACGGTCACCGTCACCGGGGTCCCCGCAGTCACCGCCGGGCTGGCCGGCCAGGTGACCGCGGAGTTGCCGCTGCTCGGGCTGTTGGTCGCGATCGCCGTCGCGCTGCGGTTCCTGCTGGTGCCGGGGGCCGGCCGTCGCACGGCCCGGCTGTGGCCGTTGGCGGCCGCTCTCCTCGGCACCACGCTCGCGCTCGCGGGGTTCGGCTGGCTGCATCGGCCGCTGTCGTTCGGATCCGTTGCCATGCTGCCGCTTCTCCTCGGGATCGGCAGCACGTTCCCGTTGTATCTCGCCGCCCTGCGCAACCGCCGCCGTGTCGTGGTGATGGCCGTGGCCAGCGCCGGTGGCTTCGCCGCGCTCGCCGTGTCACCCCTACCGTTCGTGCGGGAACTCGGTCTCGCGCTGGCCCTGGGCGTGCTGTGCACCGTGGCCGCGGCGCTGTTGCTGCGCCGCGGGCTCGCCGACCGGATCGCCCCGGACCCGATCGGCACCGGCTCGACGGGCGCCGAGCCCGAAGCGCGCCCGCGCCCGCGCTGGGGCAGGCGCTCCGCCGTCCTGGTGGTGCTCACCGCGGTCGCCGGGTTGGGCTGGGCGATGTTGCCGCGACTCGCCGTGGAGGCCGACCCGCTCGAACTCGCCCGCGGGCTGCCGCAGCTCGAGGACGCGCTGGTGGCGGAACAGGTGCTGGGCTCCTCCGGCGAGGTCAGCATCCGGCTCAGCGGACCCGACGTCGTCAGCCCGGAGGCGCTGGCCTGGGCCCGGCGGGCAGAGGCGGTTGTGATCGCTGAGCACGGCGGTGACGTCCGGCCGGTGTTGACGCTGCCTAGCCTGCTTGCGTTCCTCGGCGACGCCCCCACCGCCGAGCAGATCGACGCGGCCCTCGAGCTGTTCCCCTCCTATCTGCGCTCCGCGGCGGTGACGTCCGACCGCAGGTCAGCTCTGATGATCTTCGGACTCGAGATGCGGGATCTGGGGGCGCAGAACCAGTTGCTCCAGGACGTCCGGGACGTCCTGCCGCCCCCACCATCGGGGTACTCGGCTGATCTCGTGGGCCTGCCCGTCGCAGCCGGCCGAGGCTACGAACTCATCTCCGAGGGCCGTTACCTCGCCAACCTCGCGGGCATCGCGGTGGCCGGGGTGGTGCTGGCGGTCGGGCTGCGACGGCGCACCGACGCGATGCGGGCGACGGCGACAGCGCTGCTGGCCACCGGGTGGGGATTGGCGATCATCTGGTCGGTCGACGGGTCGCTGAGCCCGCTCACCGTCGCACTCGGCTCCCTCGTCACGGTGACCGGTTGCGAGTTCCTGGTGCTGCTCGCCGAGGCCCGCCGCGGCGATGAGCGGTGGTTGCACCGCAGTGTCGCCTTCGCCTGCCTGACCTCGGTGATCGGTTACCTCGCTCTGGCGGCGTCGCAGCTGTGGTTGGTGCGGGAGTTCGGCCTGGTCCTGACGGTGGCGGTGCTGTTGTCCTACCTCGCGGCAATCGCCGTGATGTGGCTCTTCCCGCCGGGTCGACGGCCCGCGGCCGGGAGCGGGAACACACGTGAGAACGTGCGATCGGCGAGTGGGACGGAGGTGACGGTGTGAGGAGAGCTCAGGTGCTCCGCACCGCCATGGGCAGAACCAGGAGTTGGCTGCGCGAACGGCCGTTGCTGGTCCCTCGGCCGGGAAGGGCGTGGTACGTCAGTGCCCTGATGCTCGCCCTGCTCGCCGCGGGCGCGGGGACCCAGATCGCGGTTGCCGAGATCACGGCTCTGCCTGCCGACGCTGCCCTCCGGGTCGAGGACACCGTGATCACCGAGCAGCAGCTGGCCGACCGGGTCCAGGCCTTCAAGGCGCTCTACGGCGTGCAGCGCCCGGACGACCCAGCTGCGGTGGAACGGTTCGACCGCGACGCGGCGAAGGCCGTCGCCGTGAGCGAGATCCTGGAGCGGGCGGCGCAGGAGGAGGGCATCGTCATCCCCGAGAAGGCGGCCCAGGACGAGCTGGACCGGTTGGTCGCCGATGCCTATCCAGCCGGACGGGACGACTTCATCACCCGGCTGGGCCAGGTCGGGCTGTCCGAGCCCGAGGTGCTCGCCGAGATCCGCCGGCAGTTGACGAACTCTCGGCTCTTCGACCAGGTCACCCGCGACGTTCCCGAGACGACTGACGCTGACGTCCAGCAGGCGTACGACGCCCGCCGCGACGAGATGGTCGATCCGGAGAAACGCCACGTCCGCAACATCGTGGTCGGTTCGGAGGCCGAGGCCCGGCAGACACTGGATCGGCTGAACACCGGCGAGGACTTCGCCGCGGTCGCCCGCGACGTGTCGTTGGACAGGAGCACCAAGGACAAGGGTGGTGACCTCGGAACGGCGGTGCGGGAGCAGCTGGATCCCCGGTATGCCGACGAAGCCTTCCGGGTAAGCCCGAACTCCTTCTTCGGTCCGTTGGAGACCCAGCACGGGTGGAACGTCGGCCAGGTCCTCGCGGTCACACCCGCGGTTCCGCTGTCCCTCGATCAGGTGCGGGACCCGCTCCGGCAGAAGCTGACCGCGGAGCGCAAGCTCGACCGGTGGAATGCCTGGCTCGGTGGGAGGATCCAGGCCGCAGGAGTCGAGTACGCCCCCCACTACCGGCCCGCCGACCCGGACGTGCCCCCGGTCGACCTGCCGCGATGACTCCGGTTCTGCTTGTTGCCGGATCCCTGGTTTTGTTCCTGCTCGGGTGTTCGGGCAGGCGCAACGCCTACCATCTCGTGCCGACGTCGACAGACCCGACCGAGCGCGCCCATCGGGCGCGCGTGCTGCGGCGTGGATCGTTGAGCTGCCATGCGGTGGCCGTACTGTTCGTGATCGCGGCGATCGCCGCAATGCGCCCCTGATATCCCGGACGGGGGCGGTCCTGTCGATGACTGCGCGGAATGGCCCGCGCCGTCTCAGGCTCGGCCCGGGGTCCACCCGAGGTCCATGTCGATAGCAGCACGGCCCTGACACGCGCCGATGAGCTGCGGCAGGACGACAGGGCCGGCCTCGGTGCAGGTTGGGTAGTTAACACGGAGGCGCGACGGACCCGGTCACCGTCATCGTGCCTCGACGCGTAGGGCCAACCACCGGGCTCGACCAGTGGCACCACTCGAGCCGGGTAGCAGCCGGGGACCGGCGAGGCTCAGGGACCGAGACGTCGGTATCGGTGGCTGACGGCACCAGCACCGCCGAGAACCACGAAGAACCAGAAGAGAGGAGGCCGCAATGACGATCGGTTACAGCGGCGTCGAGAAGATCGACGACTTGATCGACGCGGATCAGGGTTTGGTCAGCCGGCATGTGTTCTCGGATCCGGCGATCTATGAGATGGAGCTGCAGCGGATCTTCGCGCGGTGTTGGCAGTTCCTCGGGCACGAGTCGCAGATCCCGCGGGCCGGGGATTTCGTGAGTGCGTATCTGGGTGAGGACCCGGTGGTGGTGGTCCGGCAGGACGATGGGTCGATCACCGGGTTCTTGAACGTGTGCCGGCATCGTGGGATGCGGATCTGCAAGCTGGATGCGGGGAACGCGGCTGGGTTCTCGTGCAGTTATCACGGGTGGGCGTATGACCGGCGGGGCAAGATCGTGGATGTTCCGTTCGGGGAGATGTATGCGAACGCCCCGTTGGATGAGGGCTGGGCGGCGGTGCCGGTGGCCCAGGTGGCCAGTTACAAGGGATTGATCTTCGGGACGTTCGATCCGGAGGCGCCGTCGCTGGTGGATTACCTGGGCGATATGGCCTATTACCTGGACGTGTTGGTGGACCGTCGGGAGGGCGGCACCGAGCTGGTCGGCGGCGCCAACAAGTGGATCATGGATTGCAACTGGAAGTACGGCGCGGAGAACTTCGTGCAGGACGGCCACCACGCCTTCTCCTCCCACATCTCCGCGCTGATGGCCGTGCAGCCCGATGACGCTGAGGTCACGGACTTTCCGGGGGGCTGCACGGTGACGCCCGGTGGCGGCCACGGTGGGGGCTGGTTCGCTGAGCCGACTCTCGACATGGTCGTCCGCGACGAGGTGCTGCTCAAGTACCACCGGGAGGTCGTGCGGCCGGAGTCGATCCGGCGTCTGGGTGCCGAGCGGGATCCCGTGCACAACATCGGGGTCGGCACGGTCTTCCCCAACTTCTCGTTCCTGACCGGTGTCCAGACGATCCGGGTGTGGGTGCCGCGCGGTCCGCACCACATGGAGGTGCGGTCCTGGACGATCGTGGACCGGGACGCGCCGCAGGAGGTCAAGGACGCGCAGTTGCGGTTGGTGCGGACCACGTTCAGTCCCAGCGGGCTGCTGGAGCAGGACGACGGCGAGAACTGGTCGATGTGCCAGGACACGCTGCGCGGCTACGTGTCCCGTCAGCTGAGCTCCAACGTGCGGATGGGTCTGGGCAAGCCGATCGACGGCGATATGGCGGTTCCTGGCCGGGTGATGCACGGCTGGAACGAGGAGCCGGGCCGCGGCTTCTTCGAGCGCTACCGCCACCTGATGTCCGAGCCGACCTCGCGGGTCTGGTCAGGCAGGTGAGTGCAGAAGGGAAACGATGACCACGATGATCGGGAGACGGTGGGTGGTGAGCCAGCCGGTGCTGAGAGCCCAATCGGCATCGACGGCGGCCGGCGGTGACCCAAAGTCGCCGAGACCGGGCGCTGAGTCTCCCCCGAGCAAGGGGATGTCAATGAATGTAGAGGCTTCCTGTGTCCTCCCGAAGAACGCCGACACAGTGAAACTGATCGTCCAGCGGTTGTCCCGCGAGGCCGATGGGGTCGTCTCGGTACTGCTCGCGGATGCCGAGGGCGATGGGTTGCCGGAGTGGGAGCCCGGCGCGCACATCGATCTGTGCCTGCCTGGTATGACGCGGCAGTACTCCCTGTGTGGGGATCCGTCGGATCGCAGTTGCTACCGCCTCGGAGTGCTGCTGGAACCCGCGGGCCGTGGAGGCTCCCGGTTCATCCACGAGTCCTTGCAGCCTGGTTATCCGGTCCTCGCCCGCCCGCCGCGCAATCATTTCTCCTTCGTTGATGCCGATGAGTACCTGTTCATCGCCGGCGGTATCGGCATCACCCCCCTGCTGCCGATGATCGCGCGCGCGGAGGCCGACGGACGCACCTGGCAACTCGTATACGGCGGCCGGACCCGCAGCTCGATGGCTTTCCTCAAACAACTGGTTGCCTATGGCGACAGGGTTCAGGTGGTGCCGCAGGATGAACACGGCCTGCTCGACCTGGCTGAGTTGCTCGAGGTCCCGGGCGACAAGCACGTTTATTGCTGTGGGCCGGAACCATTGCTGGCGGCGGTGGAGAGGCTCTGTTCGAGCTGGCCCAAGGGTCGACTGCACGTCGAACGCTTCACGGCCCCGGCTTTGATGGGCCACATCTCTGAACAGGCAGCCTTCGAAGTCGAGTGCGCGGAATCAGGCGTAACCGTGATCGTTCGCAGTGAACAGACCATGCTCGCCGCTCTGCTCGAGGCGGGCATTGACCTCAACTTCGACTGCAAGGAGGGGACATGCGGCACGTGCGAGCTCGGCCTCGTCGATGGTGTTGCTGAGCACCGCGACGCTGTGCTCAGCCAAGAGGAACGCGATGCCGGAGAGTTGATCCTTCCCTGTGTCTCGCGTGCCCGTGGTGCGCGACTGGTCGTTGACGCCTGACCATCCGCACCCACACTGCGTGAACCCGCCATCGAGGTGTTCCTCACGACCGGCCTGACGAACGCCCGGACCGAGGGCACCAACCGGTTGATCAAGCAGGTGAAACGCGCCGCCTGCGGGTTCCGCAACCGGGACAACTACCGGCGCCGAGTACGGTCTCACTGCACCCGACGCACCCGCCGATTCTCAGCGAGGAAACTGACGGCGCCCGCCTAAGATCGAAGAGCCTCTTAAGCAGGCCGAGGTGGATGTCGGCTCACTGTTCGTAGCGGGTGCGCAAGCGCTTGTAGGCATGGAGCCAGGCGAAGCCGCGCTTGACGACCCATCGCTATGCCGCTCGGCGTCCGGGCCGGGAGGTGTTCCCCGCGTTCGCGGGTACTACGGCGGCGGCCCGTTTGGGTCAGACGCCGTGCTGGCTACCCGTGGCGTGCTGCGCTGAGCGTGACGTCGTCGATCAGGGCTTCATTGAAGGCCTACGACTGGCTGCGCGGGCAGGCCCGCCTACGTGGGTGCCGGCGCGACAGGTCGGTGTTTGAGTTGGTTTGGGCGCAGATCCGCCGCAGCGACCTGCTGATCAACGTGCTAGAGCTGGCCTGTACCCCGGGCAGTGTGCTGCGTGGCCTCTCGTGACACGAACTGTGACACGAAGCCGTGTTAACCCCGGTGGCTGTAGTGGGTGCCGAGGCTGGCTTCGATACTGCTGTCGCTGGCAGATGCCATGTGATGTCGGTTCCGGGTGAACTCTGACCCTCGGCTTCCGGGTGAACGTTGACCCACCTCTGACGATCATGAGGTGTTGAGGGTGGAGGACTGGGCGGAGATCCGCCGGTTGCACCGGTCCGAGCAGATGC
>NZ_JAAXKZ010000052.1 GCF_012911875.1 Pseudonocardia bannensis
GCGGCGCTCGGCCGGGGCCGACGAAGCCGCAGGCGCAGCCGGCTGAGCCGGAGTCTCCGGCTGGGCCGGGGGCGGGGTCGGTGCGACCGGACCGGGCCGCGGGCCCGGACGGGGGCCGGGAACCGGTCCGCCGCCGGTGGGCCGGGGCGAGCCGGAGGTCGGGGCGGCCGACTGGCCGCCACCGGGACGCGGGCGGTTGCCCCCACCCGGACCGCCGCGGCGCGCTCCGTTACCGGAGTCGCCGCCCGCCATCGCCTCACGCAGCTTGCGCGCGACGGGGGCCTCGACGGTGGAGGAGGGGGACTTCACGTACTCACCCAGGTCCTGCAGCTTGCTGAGGACCTGCTTACTGCTGACGCCGAGCTCTTTCGCGAGCTCGTGTACGCGGGCCTTGCCTGCCACTGCTCTCCTTGTTTCTCGGAGGCCGGCGGCATGTCCCGCTCGACCTCGAACCTAGTGTCGAAGCACGTTCATGGTGCGATCTTCACGACTGGCTCATGACGGGTCGACCTTGCTTCCGTTAATGACGGACCCGGGTGTCTCCCGGGCCCCGATCTCGGTCCCACTCGTGCTGCAGCCAGGCTGCAGGTGGGACCGTACCTCGCTGACGTCCAGCGGTCCCCGGACACGGAGCGCCCGCGGGAACGCCGAGCGTCGCTCGGCACGGCCGAGGCACTCCAGGTCGGGGTGCAGCCAGGCACCTCGGCCGGGGAGCCGCCGCCGCGGGTCCGGGGTGAGAACCCCGTCCACCACGACAACACGCAACAGACCGCCGGCCGCCGCTCGGGAACGGCAACCGATGCACGTCCGAACCGGCTCGGAACCGGTGCGAGGACCAGGTCCGAAGGACGGACTTCCGGGAGCCGAACCCTGGCGGTGGGCCGGCCCTGAGTGTAGCGCGTCGTGACTCAGCCGACCGACTCCGTACCGGACGCTCCGGCGATCTCCGACGCGGCGCCGCCGCCTTCGGCGGGGGTGTTGCGCGGGTCGGCGTCGCTGCGGATGTCGATGCGCCAGCCCGTCAACCGGGCCGCCAGCCGGGCGTTCTGCCCCTCCTTGCCGATGGCCAGGGAGAGCTGGAAGTCCGGCACCACCACGCGGGCGGTCTTGGCCTTGGCGTCGAGCACCGTGACCGACACCACCTTCGACGGCGACAGGGCGTTGCCGACGAACGTGGCGGAGTCCTCGGACCAGTCGATGATGTCGATCTTCTCTCCGGCCAGCTCGCTCATCACGTTGCGCACCCGGGCCCCGACCGGGCCGATGCATGCCCCCTTCGGGTTGACCCCCGGCACCGTCGAGCGGACGGCGATCTTGGAGCGGTGCCCGGCCTCCCGGGCCACCGCGACGATCTGCACCGAGCCGTCGACGATCTCCGGCACCTCGAGCGCGAACAGCTTGCGCACGAGATTGGGATGTGTACGGGACAACGTGATCTGGGTGCCGCGCATTCCCCGGGTCACCCCGACCACGTAGCAGCGGATCCGGTCACCGTGCTGGTAACGCTCACCGGGCACCTGCTCGGCCTGCGGCAGCACGCCCTCGGTCTGGCCCCCGTTCAGGGCCACGATCACCACGCCGCGGGCGTTGGCACGCGCGTCGCGCTGCACCTCGCCGGTGACGATCTCGCCCTCCTTCGCGGAGAACTCGCCGAAGGTGCGCTCGTGCTCGGCATCGCGCAGCCGCTGGACGATCACCTGGCGGGCGGTGGTGGCCGCGATCCGGCCGAAGCCCTCCGGGGTGTCGTCCCACTCGGTGGTGACGGAGCCGTCGTCGGCGAGCTCCTGGGCCATCACCCGGACCAGACCGGTCTTGCGGTCGATGTCGATGCGGGCGTGCGGCTGGTGGCCCTCGGTGTGCTTGTAGGCGGTGAGCAGCGCGGTCTCGATGGCCTCGATCACCATCTCGAAGGGGATCTCCTTGTCGCGCTCGATGGCGCGCAGGGCGGCGATGTCGACGTTCATCTCTGCTCCCCAGAGGACGGCGGGGACGGCGTGGTGTCGTCCGTCTGTGCATGGTCGGGCGACAGCAGGTCCACCTCGGCGTCGGGCGGCGGCCGGAACTCGACCTGTACCGCCGCGTACGCGACGTCGGCGTAGCGCACCTCGCGCAGGACGCCGTCCACGAGCAACGTGACGGCCTCCTCGCCTGCGGGCCCGACCCGACCCTGGAAGGTCGTGCCGTCGGGCCGGCGGACCTCGACGAGCCGCAGGTGCGCGCGCCGCCAGTGGCGGGGCCCGGTCAGCGGCCGATCGACACCCGGCGAGGTGACCTCGAGGGTGTACGAACCGCCGATGAGGTGCTCGTGCTGGTCGAGCTCGGCCGAGGCCGAGCGACTCAGGCGGGCGATGTCATCCAGCCCCACACCGGTGTCGGAGTCCACCACCACCTTGACGGTGTGCCGGCGGCCGGCCACACGTACGTCGAGCTCGTCGAGTTCGAAGCCGGCGGCGATGACGATCGGTTCCAGCACGCCGTGCAGCTGCCCGGTGAGCTGCTCGGGGCCTGGGCTGGGCATCGGGTCGCTCCTTGAAGAGGTCGATGGATCGGTGGGGACCTGAGGTCGGCCACCCGACGGCCGGAGACCACGGGGGTCGGCAGACAACCGGGTGGGGTCGCCAGGGTATCGCGCCGGGCATGGACGGCGACCTGGCAGGATGGGGCGCCGTGAGCGCCCGGAGCCTGGTATCGGACGGTGGTGCACCGTTCACGGAAGCGGCTCCGGGTCGATCCGGCGGGCACACGGGCGGGTCCGTGTCGCGCCGCCGCCTGCTGGGCCTCGCGCTGCTCGTTCCGACCGGGCTCGCCCTGGGCGGCACGCTGTCGGCCTGCTCGACGCCCGCTACCGGCGACGTCGGCCCCGACCCGCTGATCGCGCTGGCCGACCAGGCCCGCGCCGACGCCGCGCTGGCCGCGACCGCGATCGCCGCGACGCCGGCCTTGGCGGCCCGGCTGGAGCCGCTGCGGGCCGCCCGGGCCGAGCACGCCGCCGCACTGGACGCCGAGGTCATCCGCCTCGACCGGGCCCGCGCGAGCGCGGTCCCGGCCGCCCCGCCCGCGCCGGCGTCCCGGCCGACGCTCGCGGCGGTCCGGAACGCGCTCGCCGCCTCGGCCCGCGGCGCCGAGGGCGTGATCGGCACACTGCCGGTCGACCGGGTGGGCCTGGTCGCCTCCGTCGCAGCCTGTTGCACGACCTACGTGGCGGTACTCGAGTGAGCTCTCCGCAGTCCCCTCGGTCGACGATCGATGACACCGCGAGGGAGGCGCTGCAGGTCGCGCTCGCCGCCGAGCACGCCGCGCTGTGGGCCTACTCGCTGATCGTCGCGTTCCTGCCCGAAGCCCAGGTGCGGCGGGCTCGTGAGGACGCCGCAGCGCACCGCTCCCTGCGTGGCCTCGTCGAGCAGACCCTCACCGACATCGGCGCGAAGCCGGTGTCGGCGCAGCCTGCCTACGCCAGCCCGGAGCCGGTGACCGACACCCGGTCGGCCGGTGCGCTGGCCGTGGTGGCCGAGACCGACGCGATGGCGGCCTGGCGCTCGGTGCTCGAGCACACCACCGACGCCCCGCTCCGCAAGGCCGCGCTCGACGCGCTGACCCAGGCCACGCTCCGCTGCGCCCGCTGGCGGTCGGCCACCGGGATGGCACCCGCGATCCCGGTGTTCCCCGGCCGCCCCTGACCCGCGAGTCGGGGTATCGCCGCGCGCGAGTCGCGGTCTCCACACCCGCGAGTCGCGGTCTCCGCGTGCGCGAGTCGCGGTCTCCGCGTGCGCGAGTCGCGGTCTCCGCGTGCCCTAGTCGGGGTGCCGTGCGCGCGAGTCGGGGTTCTGGAACCTCAGGCCAGCGCATCGAGCGCCCGCTGCACGTCGGCGTCGGTGTTGTAGAGGTGGAACGACAGCCGCACACCCCCGCCCCGCCCGCTGGCGACCACGCCGGCGTCGGCCAACCGCCCGGCGGCGTCGGGCTGGTGGACGGTCACGATCGCCGATCCCGCGGGTTCCATCCCGAGCCCGGCCCGGAACGCGTCCGCCAGCCCGACGCAGTGCGCGCGCACGGCCTCCCGGTCCAGCCCGGCCAGCCAGGGCAGGGCTGCCGCGGCCCCGACGTGGCACAGCCAGGCCGGTGAGGTGTCCAGTCCCCGGCCGCCGGGAGCCAGCCGCGGCGGAAGCCCGTAGATGCTCCCCCACGGCTCGGCACCCGCGTACCACCCGGCGGCATGCGGCACCACGTCCAGCTCCGGGTGCACAGCCATCCAGGCCGCTCCGCGCGGGCTGAGCATCCACTTGTAGGCCCCGGCGACGACGACGTCGGCCCACTCCAGGTGCAGCGGCAGCCAGCCGGCCGCCTGCGTGACGTCGAGCAGCACCCGGGTGCCGGAGTCGCGGGCCGCGCGCAACGCGTCCAGGTCGGCCAGCCGGCCGTCCGCGGACTGCACGGCGCTCACCGCCACCCAGTCGTGCTCGCCGGCCTGCTCACCCAGCTCGTCGAGCCCGACCTCGGTCACCGTGACCCCGCGGCGGGCCTGCACCGCGAACGGGAAGCTGACGCTGGTGAACTCGCCCTTCGCGACGAGCACCCGCGTGCCGTCGGGCACGCTCGCGGCGACGAGCCCGACCAGCGGGGACACCGCCGAGCCGATCGCCACCCGGTCCACCCCGACACCCGCGAGATCGGCGAAGGCGGCCCGGGCGGTCGCCACGGGCTCGTCGAAGTCCTCCGCCCGGCCCGAGCCCGCCCGCCAGTCGCGGACCGCGTCGACGACCGCCTCCGCGACGCTCGCCGGCGGCAGCCCGATGGACGCCGTGTTCAGGTACCCGTCCGGGACGTCGAACTGCTGACCGAACGCCGCGCGCATGGGTCGTGACACTAGAGCCCGGCGGGGCCTCCCGGCGCGCCGTAGGGTCCCTCCCGTGCACAGCGAGCTCATCGAGATCCGGACCGGTTCGGCCGAGACCGTCGTCGACCTGACCTCACGTATCAAAGCCTTCCTGCGCGGCATCGACGCCGTCGACGGCCTGCTCAACGTCTGGGTACCGCACGCGACGGCCGGGCTCGCCGTGATCGAGACCGGAGCCGGTAGCGACACCGATCTGCTCGCCGCCCTTCGCGACCTGCTGCCCGCCGACGACCGCTGGGAACACCGGCACGGCAGCCACGGACACGGGCGCGACCACGTGCTGCCCGCGATCATCGCGCCGTCGATGTCGGTACCCGTGCTGGGCGGACGCCCGGCCCTGGGTACCTGGCAGTCGGTGTGCCTGGTCGACACGAACACCGACAACCCGGTCCGCGGGCTGCGGCTGTCGTTCCTGACCGGCTGAGTCAGGCGTCAGGCCCATCCCGCTGCCATGCGGCGGACGGCGGGCACGACCGCACCTCCCGTTCACCCTGCCGGGCGTGATCACCGGGCGCCCCCGACCGGCACCGACCGGCTGGCCGCGATCATGGCGCCCGCGGCGCGCTACCCTGCGACCTGTGACGACGCCGGGCGGGCGGCCGCCGGAATCCGACGGGGATGCGCCCGACGTGCAGGACCGCCCCGAGCCGTCCACCGACAGGGAGCCCTCGGGCCCGCTCGATCAGGAACCGGCAGGTCCCACAGCGGCAGAACGGGCTCCGGCGGAACGGGCGTCCCCGCTCGCGGACCCCGTCGCACCCGCCGACCCGACGACGGTCGGCCTCGTCCCCGACGCCGCCGCAACTCCGCCGGCGGACCGATCCGGGCTCACACAGTGGGTACCCACCGACGGAGGCTGGGGGCCCCCGTGGGCGCCACCCGCGGCGCAGCCGTACCCGAACCAGGCGCCGCCCGTCCACCAGCCCGGCGCGGCGGACTGGTCGGCCCCCCGGTACCCGGGCCAGCAGTGGCCGCCCACTCAGCAGTACCCCGGCCAGCAGTGGCCGCCCACCCACCAGTACCCGGCCCAGCCGGCCGCCGCCGCGGCACCGCGGTTGGGCACGCCCGGCGCACCGGCGGCCTGGGGCGGGCAGCAGTGGGCCGGGCCCGCCGGCCCCCCGACCTGGGCCGGGCCGCCGACCTCGTGGGGACCACCGGCGTCGCCTCCACCGGGCCGCCAACGCGGCAAGATCGCCGCGCTGCTCACGGTCGGGGCGGTCGTGCTGGCCGGCCTCGGGCTCGGGGTCTTCCTCCTCGTGCGCGGTACCGGCTCGGTCACCCCGTCGAACTTCCAGGCCGTGCGCACCAGCTACCTCGAGTACTCGGTGCCGCCGGACTGGACGGCGGCCCCGCCGGGACAGATGTCGTCGCTGCCGGTGCTCGGCGTGAGCTTCGACGGGATCGTCGACGGCCCCGAGTACCGGTGCGACGGCGCGACCTACCTGCGCGGCACGGTGTCGAGCGGGCTGCTCACCGGACCCGGAACCGAAACGGCCCCCGAGACCGTCGCCCGCACCTTCGCCCGTGAGCTGGGCACCGTCTACTACACGGCGCTGCGCCCACCGGAGGTGCGGGTCTCCGCGCCGCGAACGGTGGCGGTCAGCGGCGTGACCGGCTGGGTGGTGGAGGCGACCGCCCGAACGCCGGCCGATGACGGCTGTCTGGCCATCGAGGGCACGGTGCTGGTGCTCGCGCTGCCGACGACCGCGCCGGACGGCGCGGCGGCCACCGCCCTGCTCGTCGTCAACGGCGACGTCGCCGGTGGTCCGGTGACCCCGCCGTCGCCGACCCGCGAGACGCTCGAGCAGATCCTCGGCAGCGCCCGCCTGCCCGGTATCTGACCCGTTCCGGGCGAGATGTTCGGGCCGTACCGGCTCGACGGGCTGCTCGGTCGCGGCGGGACGGGCGAGGTCTACAGCGCCTACCACAGCACGCAGGACCGCACCGTCGCGCTGAAGCTCCTGCTCAGCGGGCTGGGCTCGGGCCAGGAGTACCGCGAACGCTTCCTGCGCGAGTCACAGGTCACCGCCAGGCTCACCGATCCGCAGGTCCTCCCGATCCACAACCGGGGCGAGGGGCGGGGCCGCTGGATCGGCTCGTCGCGGGCGCGCTGCTCGCCGTCGGCACGGGATCGTCCTGTTCAGCCAGAACCGGAGAGGGTCGTCCGGCACCCCTCCGACGACGAGCGCCGCCCCGACCGGGCCGAGTGCCGCTCAACGTGAGCCCTTCGCCGTGCTGCCGACCGGCTTCGATGCGGCCGACCGCACGCCCGCCCCCGATCCGTAATCTCGTAACGAAGCCGTCGCGCTGATCGACGACAGGTCGTACGGGGACATCGCCCGGCTATGGTCAGCCCGGGGCTGGCGCACGACGCAGCGGGGGACGACGCCGATGACCGGGACCACGTTCGGGCCGTACACGATCGAGGGTCTACTGGGCCGCGGCGGCATGGGCGAGGTCTACCGCGCCTACGACACCGAGACCGACCGGGTCGTCGCGTTGAAGCTGCTGCCCGGGCACCTGGCCAGCAACGAGGAGTACCTCGAACGGTTCCGCCGTGAGTGCCGGGCGGCGGCGCGGCTGCGCGAACCGCACGTGGTTCCGATCCATCGTTTCGGCGAGATCGACGGGCGGCTCTACCTCGACATGCGGTTGGTCGAGGGTACGGATCTCGGCGCCTGGTTGCGCGCCTACGGGCCGCTGCCGCCGGCCGCCGCGGTGGCGGTCGTCGCGCAGGTCGCGAGCGCCCTGGACGCCGCCCACGCCGACGGGCTGGTGCACCGTGACGTCAAGCCGTCCAACGTCCTGCTCTCCGGCATCGAGGGGTGCGACGTCGACCCCGGCTCGCTGTTCGCCTACCTGTTCGACTTCGGCATCGCCCGGTCCCGCGACACCGACGACTCCTCCGACGCGCTGACCCGGACCGGCACCATGCCGGGCTCGCTCGCCTACATCGCGCCCGAGCGGTTCACGGGTGCGGAGGCCGACCGCCGGGTCGACGTGTACGCGCTGGCCTGCGTGCTGCACCAGGCGCTGACCGGTCACCAGCCCTTCGACGGCGACCTGCCGACACTCCTGCACGCGCATCTGCACGCCCCGCCGCCCCGGCCCAGCGAGGTCTGGCCGGGCGTCCCACCGGCCCTCGACGCGGTCGTCGCGCGGGGGATGGCGAAGGACCCGGACCAGCGCTTCCCCACCGCGGGGACGCTCGCCGCAGCCGCACGCGGCGCGCTGGGTGCACCCTTCACCACGGCCCCCGGCCCCCCGAGCGACCCGGGCACCGATCCCCGGCCGTCCCTGCTCGGTACGGGCACGCCGGGGCCGGGCGGGTCCGATCCGCGAGCGAGCGGCAACGGCTACGGCTATGGCCCCCCGGGCCATGGCGCCGGCGGTTACGGCGGGCCTGCCGGCACCGGCGCACCGGGGAGCGGCAGCGATCCACGTCAGCCGATCGACCCCGGCGGCTTCAGCGGCCCGAACCACCTCGTCCCCGGCCACCCCGGGACGACCGCCACCGGGCGGCCCGGGAGTCGGGCGGCGTGGATCGGGATCGGGGTGGCGGCGGCGGTGGTCGTGGCCGGCGTCGTCGTGATCATCGCGGTGCTCCGCGGCGGGGGGACGGGCACGGCGATCGGGCCGGACGCCACCACGGCACCGGCCTCACCGCCCACGAGTGCGGCCACCCCGACCGGCGCGACGCCCGATGCGGCGACCCAGCTCCTGCTCAACCAGCTGCCGAACGGCTTCGGCGCCTCCAACTGCACACCCGACGCCTCGCTGGGTGGGCAGCCCGGCGCCACCGCGTACGTCGTCTGCAACTCCGGCCCCGTCGGCGGGCCCAGCAGCGCGACCTTCACCCGCTACGCCACGCGCACGCAGATGGACGAGAGCTTCGAGCAGGCGGCCGCCGGCGAGGGCATCCCCACCGCCCTCGGGAAGGTCGAGGACTGCCGGGGCGGAGCGAACCTGCGCGCCTCGTACGTCCGCGGCGAGGTCGAGGGCGGGAGCGTCGGCTGCTTCACCGAGGCGAGCAGCGGCGCCGCGTTCCTGTTCTGGACCGACAACGCCGCCCTCGCCTTCGGATACGTCCGCGGCGAGGACGGCGACCGGGCCAAGCTCTACGACTGGTGGCAGTCGACCGACTTCGTCACGCAGCGCTGAGGGCTCGCTACCGCTTCCCGGCCAGCTCGACGAGGTGCTCGACGACGGTGTCGCGTGCGATCTCGGTGCGCTCGCCGGTCCGCCGGTCCTTGACCTCGATCAGCCCGGAGGCCAGCCCACGCCCGACCACCACGATCGTCGGCACGCCGATCAGCTCGGCGTCGGCGAACTTGACCCCGGGCGAGGCCTTGCGGTCGTCGAGCAGCACCGACAGGCCCGCGGCCTCCAGCTCGGCGGCCAGCTGCTCGCCACCGGCGGTGATCTCCTCGTTCTTGCCGGCGATCACGACGTGGACGTCGAACGGCGCGACGGCGCGCGGCCACACCAGGCCCGACTCGTCGTGGCTCTGCTCGGCGATCGCCGCGACCAGGCGCGACACCCCGATCCCGTAGGAGCCCATGGTGATCCGGACCGGCTTGGCGTCCGGGCCCAGCGCGTCGAGGGCGAACGCGTCGGCGTACTTGCGGCCGAGCTGGAAGATGTGCCCGATCTCGATTCCGCGGGCGGCCACCAGGGTGCCGGCGCCGTCCGGCGAGGGATCACCGGCGCGCACCTCGGCGGCCTCGATCGTGCCGTCCGGGGTGAAGTCGCGGCCGGCGACGAGGTCGACGACGTGGTGGTCGGCCTTGTCGGCGCCGGTGACCCAGGCCGTCCCGGTCACGATCCGCGGGTCGACCAGGTACTTCACGCCGTTCGCCGTCAGCGCGCCCGGCCCGATGTAGCCCTTGACCAGGAACGGGTGCGCGGCGAAATCGGCGTCGTCGAGCAGCGCGACCTCGGCGGGCGCCAGGGACGCCTCGAGGCGCTTCATGTCGACCTCCCGGTCGCCGGGGACGCCGACGCCGAGCAGCTCCCAGTCCTTCGCGCCCGGCAGCCGGGTCTTGACCAGCACGTTCTTCAGCGTGTCGGCCGCGGTGAACGTGCGACCGAGGCCGGCCGCGTTCAGGAAGCCGACGAGCGTCTCGATCGTCGGGGTGTCGGGGGTGTGGTGCACCTGCGCCGGCGGCTTGTCGTCGATCGGCTGCTCCGGTGGCGCCGGGGTGGTGACGGCCTCGACGTTGGCCGCGTAGCCGGACTCCGGCGAACGGACGAAGGTGTCCTCGCCGGTCTCGGACTCGGCCAGGAACTCCTCGCTGGCCGAGCCGCCCATCGCCCCGGACGTCGCCGAGACGATCACGTAGCGCAGCCCGAGCCGGTCGAAGATCTTGACGTAGGCCTCGCGGTGCCTGGCGTAGGACTCGCCCAGCCCCTCGTCCGTGAGGTCGAACGAGTACGAGTCCTTCATCAGGAACTCCCGGCCGCGAAGGATGCCGGCGCGGGGGCGCTCCTCGTCCCGGTACTTCGTCTGGATCTGGTAGAGGATCACCGGGTAGTCCTTGTAGGAGGAGTACTCCCCCTTCACGACCTGGGTGAACAGCTCCTCGTGGGTCGGTCCGAGCAGGTAGTCCCCGCCCTTGCGGTCCTTGAGCCGGAACAGGTTGGGGCCGTACTCGGTCCACCGGTTCGTCGCCTCGTAGGGCTCGCGCGGCAGCAGCGCGGGAAACTGGATCTCCTGGGCGCCGATGGCGTCCATCTCCTCGCGCACCACCTGCTCGATGTTGCGCAGCACCTTCAGCCCCAGCGGCAGCCAGGAGTACACCCCCGGCGCGACGCGGCGGACGTAGCCGGCGCGGACCAGCAGCTTGTGGCTGGGAACCTCCGCGTCGGCCGGGTCCTCGCGGAGGGTGCGGAGGAACAGCGACGACATCCGGGTCAACACCTGGTGAAGCGTAGCGACGCGCCCGCCGCGGCTTCTCCCCGGTTCCGCGTCGACCTGTGCAGGCGCGCAGGCCTGCCCGGCCCAGGCTCAGGCGGAGCCCGGCCGTCAGCCCGCAAGCAGGTCCGCGAGCAGCGCGCTGACCGTCGGCGTCTCGATGAGGAAGCCGTCGTGCCCGTACGGGGAGTCGATCACCGCCAGCTCGGTGGCGTTCGGGATCCCGGCGGCCAGCTCGGCCTGCTGCTCGAGCGGGTAGAGCCGATCGGAGCTGACCCCGGCGACCAGTGTGCGTGCGGTGACCCGGCGCAGCCCTTCCATCACCCCACCGCGGCCGCGGCCGACGTCGTGCGCGTTCATCATCTCGGTGAGCCGCACGTACGAACCGGCGTCGAAGCGGCGGACCAGCTTGGCCGCGTGGTGGTCCAAATAGGACTCGACGGCGTAGCGCCCGCCGTGCAGCGGGTCCTCGCCGTCCTGCGCATCGCGACCGAACCGGGTGGCCAGCTCGTAGCCGCTGCGGTAGCTCAGGTGCGCCATGCGCCGCGCGACCCCGAGACCACGGTGCGGGCCCTCCCCGGCGGGCGCGTCGTGATAGTCCCCGCCGTTCCAGCCGGGGTCGCTGCGGATCGCGGCCAGCTGCGGGGCGGCCCACCCGATCTGGTCCGCCGACGCCGCCGCCGGGCTTGCCAGCAGGAACAGCCGCTCGACGCGGTCGGGCTCCATCGCGGCCCACTCCAGGGCGCGCATGCCGCCCATGGAGCCGCCGACCACGCACGCCCACCGGTCCACGCCGAGCGCGTCGGCCAGCGCGACCTCCGCCGCCACCGAGTCGCGCGCGGTGACCAGCGGGAACCGGCTGCCCCACGCCCGGCCGTCCGGAGCGGGCGATGCGGGGCCTGTGGAGCCCTGACAGCCGCCCACCACGTTCGGGGCGACGACGAACCAGTCCGCCGGGTCGAGCGCCCGACCGGTGCCGATCAGCGCGTCCCACCAGCCGGGGGTCGGGTGGCCGGGACCGGCCGGGCCGGCGACGTGGCTGTCGCCGGTCAGCGCGTGCAGGATCAGCACCGCGTTCGTCCCGGCCGCGTTCAGCGAGCCCCAGGTCTCGTAGGCGATCCGGACGCCGGGCAGCTCCCCGCCGGCCTCCAGCCGCAGGGGCGCCGGCAGCGTCACGAACTGCCGGCGTCCCACGTCGTCTCCCTCCCGCCAGGCACCGCTGGCGGGAGGGAGCTCGAGTGTCGTGCTCATCGAGGGGGTCTGGCAGGCCTCATGCGCCCTTGGCCGCGCGGAACCCGGCGTCCAGGTCGGCCTTGATGTCCTCGATGCCCTCGAGGCCCACGGACAGCCGGATCAGGCCCGGGGTGACCCCGCTGGCCAGCTGCTCCTCGCCGGAGAGCTGGCTGTGCGTGGTGCTGGCCGGGTGGATCACCAGGCTGCGCACGTCGCCGATGTTGGCGAGATGGCTGTGCAGCTCGAGCGCGTCGACGAACTTCTTGCCCGCCTCCACGCCGCCGCGGATGTCGAAGGACACGATCGCGCCGGCGCCACGGGGCAGGTACTTCTGCGCGAGCGTGTGCCACGGGCTCGACGGGATGCCCGCGTAGTGCACCTTCTCGACCTCGTCACGCTGCTCGAGCCACTCGGCCACGGCCTGCGCGTTCTGCACGTGCCGCTCCATACGCAGCGACAGCGTCTCGATGCCCTGGATCAGCAGGAAGCTGTTCTGCGGGGCGATGGCCGGGCCGATGTCGCGCAGCAGCTGCACGCGCAGCTTGATCAGGTAGGCCAGCGGGCCGAGGGCCTCGAAGTAGTTCAGCCCGTGGTAGCTGGGGTCCGCGGTGGTGAGGCCGGCGAAACGCTCGGCGTGGGCGCCCCAGTCGAAGTTGCCGCTGTCGATCACGACGCCGCCGATGGCGGTGCCGTGGCCGCCGAGGAACTTCGTGGCGGAGTGCACGACGATGTCGGCGCCGTGCTCGAGCGGGCGCAGCAGGTACGGGGTGGGGACGGTGTTGTCCACGATCAGCGGGACACCGGCCTCGTGCGCCGCGTCGGCGACCGCGCGGACGTCGAGGACGTTGCCGCGCGGGTTGCCCAGCGTCTCGGCGTAGAACAGCTTGGTGTTCGGCCGGACCGCGGCCCGCCACTCGTCGAGGTTGTCCGGGTCGTCGACGAACGTGACCTCGATACCCAGCTTCGGCAGCGTGTAGTGGAACAGGTTGTAGGTGCCGCCGTAGAGCGAGGCGCTGGAGACGAAGTGGTCGCCGGACTCGGCGATGTTGAGGATCGCCATCGTCTGGGCCGCCTGCCCGGAGGCGAACGCGACGGCCCCGAGGCCGCCCTCGAGCGCCGCGACGCGCTGCTCGAGCACGTCCTGGGTCGGGTTCATGATCCGCGTGTAGATGTTGCCGGTCTCGGCGAGCCCGAACAGCGCGGCGGCGTGGTCGGTGTCGCGGAACGTGTACGACGTCGTCTGGTAGATCGGGGTGGCACGGGCGCCGGTCGTCGGGTCCGACGTGGCACCCGCGTGCACCTGCTTGGTCTCGAAGGACCAGGAGGCCGTCGGGTCGGGGGTCTCGGTCACGGTGCTCTCCCTGAGCGAAGGTGGGGCGGATGGCGAGGCGGGGGCGAGACCGACGGCGCAGGTCTGCTCCGGCGCGGTGCCCGCGCGCAGCGGGCCGGCAGCCGTCGGTGGGTCGAGTCAGCAGCCGGGACAGGCCGCGCTCGTGACCCGCATGTTGTCGACATGCAGGCGCGCCACGAGGCAGATCACCGGTGGACCGTAACCGGGCCGTCGCACCGGGCACAACTTCGCCCCGGGTAGGCCCCCCGACCGGTTGATCTCAGGCGGTCACCTACCGGGATCAGCGATCGCGGCGCGGTTCCCCGGACGCGGCCGGCGTATCCGCCCCGATCGCGTCGCCCGGGGCTGCCCGGCCGTCCCCGGCGTCGCCGGGCGGCCCGCCGGCCGAGGTCTCCGGCACCGCCTCACGGGCCGCCGCCGCCGCCCGCTCGGCCCGTTCGCCCAGGTCCGCGAGCTCCGCATCCAGCTCGGCGGCCCGCGGGGCGAGCCGCCCGACCCACTCCGCGGCCTCGACGGCCACCCCGACCGCCTCGGCCGGCCGGTCGTCGCCGAGCAGCGACTCGATCCCCTGGGCGACGCTCGGCAACGTCGCGCTCGTGGTGTCCGGGATGAGGAAGGGGGCCAGGCCGGGTGGATCGGGCTCCCGCGCCCGCAACTCGCGCAGCGCCGTGACGACCGGGCGCAACCCCCCGACCTCGTCGAGCAACGCGATCACGCCATAGCTGCGGGTGGTCATCCGCGGGCGGCCCGGGTGGCGGTCGAGCCACGCCAACATCTCGGCTTCGCCGCCCAGCCGGTGCTCCACGCGCTGCAACGTCGCCACCAGCGCGATGGGCATCGAGGCGTGGAAGGGCATCAGCATCGCGACCTGGTCCGCGAGCTCGGCAACGCCGGCGTCGTTCAGCCGGCCGTCGACGAACGCGCCGACCAGGTCGAGGTCCAGCCGGAAGCCGGAGACCGGTTCGTCGATCACGCCTACCCCTGGCTCAGCCGCATGGCGACGACGGCGAGCACCGCGCCGTAGATGACCGCGAAGGACCCGATCAGCACCGCCAGCCCGATCGCGCCGGCCACCGGCTCGATCACCAGCAGCACCCCGGCGACCACCGAGAGCGCCCCGGCCAGCGCGAGCAGCCACACCCCGCGCATCATGCTGCGCAGCCGGTACGCGGCGATCAGCTCCACGACGCCGGTGACCAGCGCCCACACCCCGACGACCACGGCGAGCGCGACGGCGGTGATGCCGGGCCACACCAGGGCGATGACCCCCGCGGCGATGCCCAGCAGGCCGTACATCACGCCGAACCACCAGCGGGCCCGGTCCCGGTGACGCACCGCGTCGACCACCCGGGCCACCCCGTCGACCAGGGCGTACGCGCCGAAGGCCACGGCCAGGGCGAGCACGGTCAGATCGGGGCGCAGCAGCGCGACCAGCCCGAACGCGACGGCCAGGATCGCGCGGAGCGCGATCGCCGGGCGGGCAGGTGCGAGCAGCAGGGCCGCTGCGCTCTCGCCACCGAACTGCGCACTCGAGGGACTAGCGGTCATGGCGCCCTCCACAGCCGGATCGGATGGGCTGGACGGGCATCGTGCGCGCGGCGGACACGTCCGGACCTCGGCCTACCGTGACGACGTGCGCGCCGCCGGTAGCCCCGTGAGGCCGGTGGTGCGGGGCGCTAGCGTGGCCTCCGTGCTCGTTCTGCTGCCGCCCTCGGAGACCAAGCGCGCCGGTGGCGACGGACCCCCGCTCAGCCTGGACGCGCTGTCGCACCGCGAGCTCGATCCGGTACGCAAGGAGTTGCTCGACGAACTCGTCGAGCTGTCCGCCGACGTCGAGGCGAGCCGCACCGCCCTCGGGCTCTCCCCGCGGCAGGACGACGAGATCGCCCGCAACGCGGCGGTGTGGTCGTCGGGCACGATGCCGGCCCTGCACCGCTACACCGGCGTCCTCTACGACGCACTCGACGTGTCCTCACTGACGGGGGCGGCCGCCGCCCGCGCGAGGGCCCGGCTCGCCGTCGGCTCGGCGCTGTTCGGGCTGCTGCGCGCCGAGGACCCGGTGCCGGCCTACCGGTTGTCCGCGGGTTCGACGCTCCCCGGCCGGCCCACACTGGCGGCGCGCTGGCGACCGGTGCTCGAACCGGTCCTGGCGGCGCTGGGCACCGACGAGCTCGTCGTCGACCTGCGCTCCGGCTCCTACGCCGGGCTCGGCCGGCTCCCCGGCGCGGTGACGGTGACCGTGCTCGCCCAGCGCCCCGACGGGAAGCGGACGGTGGTCAGCCACCACAACAAGTCCCACAAGGGCCGGCTGGCGCGGTTGCTCGCCGGAACCCGCGCGGAGCCCGCCGACGCCGCCGGGGTGGCCGCGATCGCCCGCCGTGCCGGGATGACCGTGGAGCGCCCGGCGCCGACCGAGCTGGAGATCGTGCTCCCGCTCTGACACCCCGGCCGTCCGGGGCCCGGGAAATTGCGTTGCGGCGGGGCGGGAGTAGCCACCAGGGTGGGGTCGAGCAGCCGGGGAACCGGTGTGACGAGCAGGAGGAGGTGCCCCCATGTCGACGGCCGCCCGGGACGTGGCACGCCCTCGTCCGCCCGCCCCACCCGGCTGAGACGCGCCCGTCGGTGGGGCACCGCACACAGGAGACCCACCAGTGCGTTCGCACGACTTCGATCACGAACCGATCCGCCGCCGTCGCCACCGTTTCGACGACGACGAACCACGCCCCACGCGCCGCGGCCGGCCGGCCCCGCCGGAACTCGACGGTCGCGCCGGCACCGGCGACGGCCCGCCCGACGGCGATCGCTGGTCCACATGGGACGCAGCCGAGCACGGCCCCGAACCCCGCCCCAGGTGGGTGATCACCGAGAACGCGGCGGTCGACACCGAGCTCGGCGTCCTCAAGAGCGGGAAGGAGGCCGACGTCCACCTGCTGGAACGCGCCGTACCCGGGGCCGCCCGGCGCACTCTGCTCGCGGCCAAGCGCTTCCGCACCGCCGAACACCGGCTGTTCCACCGCGACGCGAGCTACCTCGAGGGCCGGCGGGTACGCCGGTCCCGCGAGATGCGAGCGATGGCCACCCGGACCGCCTTCGGCCGCGATCTGCTCGCCCAGCAGTGGGCGCGGGCGGAGTTCGCGGCGCTCGGGCGGCTCTGGGCGGCGGGGCTGCCGGTCCCCTACCCGGTGCAGCTGGCCGGCACCGAGGTGCTGCTGGAGTTCATCGGCACCGCCGACGGTGCCGCGGCTCCCCGGCTGGCTCAGTTGCGGCCGGCGCCGGCCGAGCTGCGCGGACTGTGGGACCAACTGGTGGACGCGCTGGTCGGGCTGGCCCGGCATGGCCTCACCCACGGGGATCTGTCCGCCTACAACCTGCTGGTCCACGACGGGCGGCTGGTGCTCATCGATCTCCCGCAGGTCGTGGACGTGATCGGCAACCCGCAGGGTCCGGCGTTCCTGGAGCGCGACGTGCGCCGGGTCGCGGACTGGTTCGCCGCTCGCGGGCTGCCGCCGGAGACCGGGTCGGCGGACGCGCTGCTGGACGGTCTACGCCGCGAGCTGGGTCTGCGAACGTCACAGTCCTGAACGCGCCGTCTGCCGTCGGTGGGGCGGGCGCTCGGGTAGACTGGATCACGAGCGCCCAGCCCGACCACGTCGTCGGAGGCCTGAAGCGCGCATCCGAAGCAGTACCCATCAGGGCGCCCTTGCGCCCGGGCTCGTCCCCAGTGATCCCCCGACGGCTGTCGTTGCCGGCGTGGCCACTCCGGAAGACGTGCCACGTCCCGGAGGTCTCCTTGACATCCAGCTCTGCCCGTCGTGCCCCGCGCACGACTCGTTCGTCGGACTCGTCCGACGCCCGCCGGTCCACCGGCGGCCGATCCGGTGGCGGCCGTCCCGGCCGTGGCCGCCCCCGCACGAACCGCTCCCCGCGGCCGACGGCCGTCCACGGCACCCCGATGCCCGAGGAGGTCCTCTGGACCGTCCCCGAGACGGGCATGCCCACCTTCGCCCAGCTCGGGCTGCCCGAGCCGGTGCTGCGGGCGCTGGAGGCGGAGGGCTTCACCGAGCCGTTCCCGATCCAGGCCGCGAGCCTGCCCGAGACGCTGACCGGCCGCGACCTGCTGGGTCGCGGCCAGACCGGCTCGGGCAAGACGCTGGCCTTCGGGCTCGCGCTGCTGTCCCGGCTCGCCGGAGGCCGCGCCCAGGCGCGCCGCCCGCGCGGCCTCGTCCTGGTGCCCACGCGTGAGCTGGCCCAGCAGGTCGTCGACGCGCTCACCCCGTTCGCCCGGGCGCTGAACCTGAAGACGACGGCGGTCGTCGGCGGCATGTCGTTCAACCGCCAGGTCGACGCGCTGCAGCGCGGGGTGGACCTGCTGGTCGCCACGCCCGGCCGGCTCACCGACCACACCAACCAGGGCACCTGCGACCTGTCCGAGGTCGCGGTCACCGCGATCGACGAGGCCGACCGGATGGCGGACATGGGCTTCCTGCCCCAGGTCCGGGCGATCCTCGACCTCACCGCCTCCGACGGGCAGCGGCTGCTGTTCTCCGCGACCCTCGACGGCGACGTCGCCACCCTCGTCAGCCGGTACCTGCACGACCCGGTGACCCGCGCCGTCGCGTCCGCGGCCGCGCCCGTCGAGACGATGGACCACCACGTGCTGCTGGTGGACAACGCGACCAAGCCGCGAGTCGTCACCGAGGTCGCCGCCCGTGACGGCCGGACCATCCTGTTCGTGCGCACCAAGCACGGCGTCGACCGGCTGGTGAAGAACCTGCGCCGGGACGGCGTCGCGGCGGGCGCGCTGCACGGCGGCAAGGCCCAGAACGCTCGCAACCGGGCCATCGCGGAGTTCAAGGAGGGGCGCACGCCCGTCCTGGTCGCCACGGACGTCGCGGCCCGCGGCATCCACGTCGACGACGTCAGCCTG
This sequence comes from Pseudonocardia bannensis, assembly GCF_012911875.1. Classification (GTDB taxonomy): domain Bacteria; phylum Actinomycetota; class Actinomycetes; order Mycobacteriales; family Pseudonocardiaceae; genus Pseudonocardia; species Pseudonocardia bannensis. Next base: position 18,320 of record NZ_JAAXKZ010000052.1, read on the forward strand.
GTCGTGCACGTCGACCCGCCGACCGACCCGAAGGACTACCTGCACCGGGCCGGGCGGACCGCCCGCGGCGGCGACTCGGGCACCGTCGTCACCCTGGTGACGCCGGGCGAGCGGCGCGACGTCGACCAGCTGACCCGGCAGGCCGGCGTCCGCCCGACGCTCACCGAGGTCCACCCGGGCGACGCCGCGCTCGTCCGCATCACCGGGGCCCGCGCCCCGAGTGGCGTGCCGGTCCCGGAACCGGAGCGTCCGGTCCAGGCCCCGCGCAGCGGCGCCCGCCGCTCCCGCGGGCAGTCCCGCCAGGGCGGACAGGGTGGCCAGCGCGGTCAGGGCGGCCGGGCGGGCGGACGCCCGCGGCAGCGCAACACCGCCGCCTGATCCCCGTTCACCGCGTCACGGCGCGGCATCCCGGTTCCCCGGGGTGCCGCGCCGTTCGCGTCTGCGAGCCCCCTCGCCGATGGGGCCCAGGCCGCGGTCCCGCCGGGCGCGGCACGGCTCAGGCCAGGCCGAGCACCGAGAGTGCCGTCCGCGCGGCCGGACCGCCCGCCTCCTCGGCCACCGCGAGCGCCGCCGGGACGTCCAGGTCGTCGAGCAACGCCGCGGTGACGGCCTCGGTCGCGACCGAGCTGTCCTCGCCGACGCCGTGCGACGCCGCGGAGTAGAGCCGGTGCAGCCGCGCGGCGGCCTCCTCGAGCGCCGCCGGCCGGTAGTCCCAGGGCTGTGCCCAGGGCCGGTCGATCAGCAGCAGCCGCAGCACCGCCGCGGACCAGCTCTCCAGCACATCGGAGACCAGGACCAGGTTCCCGGCCGACTTCGCCATCTTCTGCCCGTCGACCTGCACCGTCCCCACGTGCAGCCAGGCGCGGGCGAACGGCGTCACCCCGGTCAGGGCCTCGGCCATGGCCGACTCGTAGGCGTGGTGCGGGAACCGCAGGTCGGCGCCGCCCACGTGCAGGTCGAGTGCCGGACCGAGCGTGGTCAACGACATCGCCGCGCACTCGGCGTGCCAGCCGGGCCGGCCCTCGCCCCACGGGCTGGGCCAGGCCGGCTCGCCGGGCTCGGCGGCCCGCCACAGCACGACGTCGGCCGGGTCCTCACGGCCGTCGTCGAGGCGCTCGCCGAACTCCGCCGCGAGAGCGCCGGCCGCAGCCGGGTCCAGCCCGGCCCGCTCCGGCACGCCGGCGCCGTGGAAGTACACCGTCCCGCCGCGCCGGTAGGCCGCGCCGTTCTCGAGCAGCGCGGCGGCCAGCGTGACGACCTGCCCGACGTGCACGTGCGCCCGAGGCTCGTGGGTCGGCCGGCGCACGCCGAGCGCGGCCATGTCGCGATCGAAGCGGAACTGCTGGACCGCCGCGAAGCTGTCGAAGCGGGCCCCGGCACGCGCCGCCGCCGCGTCGAGCACATCGTCGACGTCGGTGACGTTGCGGCAGACGTCGACCTCGACACCGAGGTGGCGCAGCACCCGCGCGGCCACGTCGGCCCACACGAAGGTGGCCGCGTGCCCGAGGTGGGTGGTGTCGTACGGCGTGATCCCGCAGACGTACATCCGTGCCCGGCCCACGACGGGCAGCGGCCGGCCGCCGATGCGCAGCACGTCAGCGCCCCCGGTCGGCGCCGCGGCGGGCCGCGCGGCGCAACTGGATGATGCGACCGGTACCCGGGATGGCCACCAGCAGCACCCCGGCGATCGCGGCCAGCAACAGCGCGACGCCGGTGGGCAGGGTCCCCGTCGCGCCCAGGAAGTTGACCTGCACCGGCCCCAGGTTCTGCAGGATGAAGATCAGCAGCAGAAGCAGGACGAGCGCGGACAGGATCAGCCCGACCCACAGGCCGCTGACCCGGGTGCGGTTCACCCCGGTCGGGACCGGCCGGGTGGGAGCGTCGCCAGCGGCGTCGGGAGCGGTCCCGCCGCGCAGCGGCATCGTCGGGCCCCCGTCCGGGGCGACGGTCGCCGGCCGCAGCGCCGGGTCCGTGGCCGGGTCGGCGTGGGGGTCCGCCGGGCCGACACTGCCGTACGCCGGCGGCCCTCCGGCGGGGCCCGCTTCCCCCCGACGGCTCCGGTCGTCGCTCATCGGTGCACCCCTCTCACGTGAAAGATCGCCGTCGGCGCGGAGTATCCCGCAACCCGGCATGTGACACGGATCACGGCCGCCTGGCTTCCGCCATGGACCACCGGGCCGCACTGGACATCTTCTTCGGCGAGACCCCCGAGGGCACACAAACCCCGCCGATCGTGTCAGCCGGTACCCCGGACGCCGCTGCCGCTCGGCTCGAGGCCGGCGGACTGCTCGCCGATGGGGTGATCACCGGAGCGGGGCGCCGGTTCCGCGACGAGATCGAGGCCCGCATCGACGACGCCCAGGCCGGGGTCGTTGCGGCGCTGGGCGCCGAGCCCGACCCGCCGCCGCGGCAGCTCGGCGTCTGGTCGCAGCGCTGCGTCGCGGCGCGCACCTTCCCGCCGGACGTCCGCGAGCGCGGCCCCCGGCTGACCCGTGCGTGGCGGCCAGGTCAGCGTGCGGGGCGGCGCATGGGCAGGTGTGCCACACCGTCCCAGTCGTACACCGGGCCGGTGGCCTCGAAACCGAAGCCGCGGTAGAAGTCACCCAGGTGCTCCTGGGCGTCGAGCACGCAGGTACCGTCGCCGACCTCGGCGAGCACGGCCTCCATCAGCCGCTTGCCGAGGCCACGGCCGCGGGCGCACCGGGCGGTGCACAGCCGCCCGATCCGGTAGTCGCCGTCGGGCTCCTTGAGCAGCCGCACGCAGCCCAGGATCGGCTCCGGGTGACCGGAGCCGGCCAGCCAGTAGTGCCGGGCCCGCGGTTCGAGGTCGCGGCCGTCGAGCTCGCCGTAGGCGCAGGCCTGCTCGGCGACGAAGACGTCGACCCGCAGCCGCAACAGCTCGTAGAGCGTGGTCACGTCCAGGTCCAGGGCCCAGGACCGGCGGACGGTCGCGGCCATCGTCTCGCTGGTCACGGGCTCTGCCTACCAGATCGGCCACGGGAGCGCAGTCGCTGCTTTCGGCAGCAGCGAACACCTGGTGCGGTTAGCCTCAGCAGGTGCGCCACCACGATCTCGTCGTTATCGGCAGCGGTTCCGGCAACTCCATCATCGACAGCCGCTTCGACGATCTCGATGTGGCCATCATCGAGCACGGTGTGTTCGGTGGTACCTGCCTCAACGTCGGCTGCATCCCGACCAAGATGTTCGTCTACGCCGCCGACGTGGCCGAGGTCGTCCGGCACGCGAGCCGCTACGGCGTCGACGCGAGCGTCGACAAGGTCCGCTGGACCGACATCCGCGACCGCGTGTTCGCCCGGATCGACCCGATCTCCGAGGGCGGCCGCGAGTACCGGGCCGACCCCGAACGCACGCCCAACGTCACCCCGTACTTCGGGCACGCCCGCTTCAGCGGGCCGAAGACGCTGATCGTCGACCGCGCCGACGGCACCGGGTCCGACGAGATCACCGCCGACCGGATCGTGATCGCCGCCGGGAGCCGCCCGGTCGTGCCACCGCAGGTCGCCGAGTCGGGGGTGCCGTACGAGACCTCCGACACGATCATGCGGCTGGGCTCGCTGCCCGAGCGGTTGGTGATCCTGGGCGGCGGCTACATCGCCGCGGAGTTCGCGCACGTCTTCTCGGCGCTGGGGGCCGAGGTGTCCGTGGTGGCGCGCAGCGGGCAGTTGCTGCGCCAGCAGGACGAGCTCATCGCGGACCAGTTCACCAAGCTCGCCCGGCAGCGCTGGGACACCCACCTGGGACTCGACGTCGAGCGCGTCACCGGCGGCGACGGCGAGGTGCACCTGCACCTGTCCGGCGGTGGGACGGTGCACGGCGACACCCTGCTGGTCGCCACGGGGCGGATCCCCAACAGCGACCGGCTGGACCTGGACAAGGCCGGCATCCCCGTGCACGACGACGGCCGCATCGTGGTGGACGCCCGGCAGCGCACGGCAGCCGAGGGCGTGTACGCGATGGGTGACATCAGCTCCCCCTACCAGCTCAAGCACGTCGCCAATCACGAGTCCAAGGTCGTCGCGCACAACCTGGCGCACCCCGACTCGCCGCGGGAGAGCGACCACCGGTTCGTCCCGTCGGCGGTGTTCACCGACCCGCAGATCGCCGCGGTCGGGCTCACCGAGGCGCAGTGCCGCGAGCAGGGCCTGGACTACACGGTCAAGGTGCAGGAGTACGGCCACGTCGCCTTCGGCTGGGCGATGGAGGACACCACCGGGTTCTGCAAGCTGATCGCCGAGAAGGGCACCGGGCGGCTGCTCGGGGCGCACCTGATGGGCCCCCAGGCGTCCTCGATCATCCAGCCGGTGATCCAGGCGATGTCGTTCGGGTTGGACGCGCGCACGATGGCGACCGGGCAGTACTGGATCCATCCGGCGCTGCCCGAGGTGGTGGAGAACGCCCTCCTCGGGTTGGAGATCTAGATCGGGTCCAGCAAGCATGCCCTTACCATGAAGCGGACGATCCAGGCAGGTTCGGACACCGAACGTCCGAGTACGACCGAGCCGACGCCGGTGCCGACGACTTGACCCGTGACGCACGTTGACCCGTGACGCACGCCGACCACTTCCCATCCGATCCGTGAGGTGCCCGCCCATGACCGTTGCCGACAGCCCAGCACGGCCCGATTCCGCAGCGCCGTCCGCGCCGACCGGGGCCAAGCCGGTCCTGGACGGCACTCGCGGGTTGCCGCAGCAGATCGGGGTCTACGTCTTCGTCGTCGTCCCGCTGCTCGCGCTGGTCGCCGCCGTCCCGTTCGCCTGGGGGTGGGGGCTGGGCTGGTCCGACATCGTGATCGCCACGGTGTTCTACGTGGTCAGCGGACTCGGCATCACCGTCGGCTACCACCGCTACTTCACCCACGGCTCGTTCAAGGCCAACCGGCCGCTGCGGATCGCGCTGGCGATCTCGGGGAGCCTGGCCATGCAGGGCCCGGTCATCGACTGGGTGGCCGATCACCGGCGCCACCACGCGTTCTCCGACAAGGAGGGCGACCCGCACTCGCCGTGGCTCTACGGCACCGGGCCGGCGGCCCTGGTCAAGGGCTTCTGGCACTCGCACATGGGCTGGCTGTTCGACCGCGACCAGACCAACGAGGAGCGCTTCACCCCCGACCTTCTCGCCGACGCCGACATCCGCCGGGTAGATCGGCTGTTCGGCCTGTGGAGTGTGCTGACGCTACTGGTGCCGGCGCTGTTCGGCGGGCTGCTGACCTGGTCGTGGTGGGGCGCGCTGACCGCGTTCTTCTGGGGTGGGCTGGTCCGGGTCGCGCTGCTGCACCACGTCACCTGGTCGATCAACTCGATCTGCCACATGTGGGGCGACCGGCCCTTCGCCGCCCGCGATCACTCGGCCAACGTGTGGCCGCTGGCCATCGCGTCGTTCGGCGAGTCGTGGCACAACCTGCACCACGCCGACCCCACCTGCGCCCGGCACGGGGTGAAGCGCGGCCAGATCGACATCTCGGCCCGGGTCATCTGGGCTTTCGAGAAGCTGGGCTGGGCGACCTCGGTGCGCTGGCCCACGCAGCGCCGCCTCGACCGCCTGGCGAAGGCGAAGTAGCCCGGCCGCCCCGACGCCGGCCCAGAACGCGGCCGCCCGGACGCGGGCCTCATCGGTGTAGCGGTGCCCGCCGACCAGGTAGATCCCTGGGTGGAGGCGTTCCCGGGCGCCCTGACGGGCCCGCCGGTGCACGGTGTCGGCCGACATCCCGCACGCGACGGCCTGGCGTGAGGCTGATCATGGCGGCCTGCCGGCTCAGCAGATGGTCCAGACGCACCGGACCAGCATCGCCGGGCTCTGCGCGCCACGGGCCCAACTCGCAGGACCCGTCACCCATGATCTCCGCAATCGGGACATCCGCTGCATCCACGCACCGGAAATCCCACCGACGACGAACACGGAGCGCGGGTCCCGTGGGCATGGGCCCGATTCCCCGCACCCGCCGTCAAGATCACTGTGATCGGGCACCGGCTGCGCCGGTGCGTCAGATGTCCCAGAAGCAATGATCATGCCCGCGCCCGCGTGGATCGGACCAGGGCGGCCGGAACGCACTGGCCAGAGACACATGGTCGAGCGCACCCGGCCGGACCCACCCGGCCGGACTCACCTGGCCGGCGCACGTGGCCGAGCGCACGTGGCCGAGCGCCCCGGTCAGGCTCAGCTGGCCGGGCGTTCCCCCGCCGATCCCGGCGTCTCGGCCACCGGCGCATCGGCCCCGGGTACATCAGCCGACGGTGCCTCGGCCATCGGCGCGGGCGGCCCGGACGGCACGGGCCGCACGGCACCCGGGTCGTACGGCTGTGCGGGTGGCACCTCCCCGCGCACCTCGGCCACCAGCCCGGTGACCGCGGCCATGATCTTCGTCGTCGCGCCGTCGAGGTTCGTGCGGGTGCGCGGCTTGCCGACGAACTCCGACAGGTCCACCGGGGGCCCGGCGATCATCGTCACCCGCCGCCGCGGCCACAGCCGGGGCCGTCCGCTGTCCGGGGGCAGGACGTGCTGGGTGCCCCAGTTCGCCACCGGGATCACCGGCGCCCCCGTCACCATCGCGATCCGCCCGATGCCGTTCTTCGCCTTCATCGGCCAGCCATCCGGATCGCTGGTGTAGGTCGCCTCCGGGTAGAACGCCACGACCTCGCCGCGCTTGAGCGCCTCGATCGCGTCGCGGTAGGCGTCACCGGCCCGCAGGGACTCGCGGTGCACGGGGATGTGCCCACCGCCGCCCAGCACCGAGCGCACGACGGGTGTCCGCCAGAGGTCGGCCTTTGCCAGGTACCGCGGCATCCGGCCGTGTGAGATCACGAACGCCGTGTCGAAGATCGGGTCGGAGAACGACACGTGGTTGATCGCGAGCAGCGCGCCACCGGTGCGCGGGATGTGGTGGCCACCCCGCCAGCCGATCCTCGTGAACATCATCACGAACGGCCAGATCAGCTCGATCGCGAGTCCGAACCAGAACCCCGACCCTCGGCGACGGCGACGCGCCGTCAGCACCAGCTTCTCCCAGGTGGACAGCGGTGCGTCCGATGTGGGCCCGGTCGCGGACACCGGCATGCGCTCCTCCAGGTTCACCCCGCGCCGCCGCGGATGTCTCGCGCGACGGTGTGGAAGCGGGCGTTCGACCCAGATCTTCGCGCATGGTCGGCGCGCGCCTCCCGGCGGACCGCGCGATGATCCGAACGTGTGAGGTCGGTCCCATCGGCCATCCGGCGACGGGGTGACGACACAACACCTGTTCGCATGTGTCCGCCGCCATTCCCGCCTTCGTCAGGGCAGACGTGCCCGGCTCGTCGCCCGATCCTGCTCTGCGCCCTCGCATCGAGCCCGTCGGCCGCGAGGTGGCGGACCCGCGGCCGTCGTGCCCGTCCTGCACGGCGGCCGGGCGCGCGGGCGCGTCGGCTCAGGTTCCCTTCGGAGCGGCCGTTCGCACGTCCGCCGGTACCCCCGGCAGGCCGTCCAGGCTGGTCGCGTTCTTCTTCGCGTGGTAGGCGTCCAGCATCTCCGGGGTCTTCCCGACGGCCCAGGAGTCGAGGAGATCGCGCTCGGCGCGCAGGTCCATCGCCGGCACGGCGAACCCGCACGAGTCCGACACCCGCGTCACGTCCACCGTGATCACCGACCGGGTCTGCACCCGTCGGCTCGTGCCGGCCTCGCCGAACCGTTCCAGGGCGGCGTCGAAGCCGGGCTCGCCGTTGATCACCACGCGGCCGCTGCCGTGCAGGCGGACAATGTTCGGCGGGCCGTCGAACGCGCAGAACATGACGCAGATCCGGCCGTTCTCCCGCAGGTGCGCCAGGGTCTCGACCCCGCTGCCCGTGATGTCCACATAGGCGAACGTCCGCTCGCCCAGGACCCGGAACGTTCCGGTCGTGCCCTTGGGCGAGACGTTCACGAAGCCGTCGGCGGACAGCGGGGCGGTGGCGACGAAGAACATCGGCTGCGCCTCGATCCAGGCCGCCAGCTTCGGGCTGATGCCGTCGTAGACCTTCGCCATACCCGCAGCGTACGGGCCGATCAGGGCAGGGTCAGGATCTCCACGCCGTCGCCGGTGACCAGAACGGTGTGCTCGAACTGGGCGGTACGCTTGCGGTCCTTGGTCACGACGGTCCAGTCGTCGTCCCAGATGTCGTAGTCGATCGTGCCGAGGGTGATCATCGGCTCGATCGTGAACGTCATCCCCGGCTCCAGGACGGTGTGCACGTCGGGCTGGTCGTAGTGCAGCACCACCAGGCCGCTGTGGAACGACCGGCCGATGCCGTGCCCGGTGAAGTCGCGCACGACGCCGTAGCCGAACCGCTTCGCGTAGGACTCGATGACGCGGCCGACGACGTTCAGCTCGCGGCCCGGGCGCACCGCCTTGATCGCGCGCATCGTGGCCTCGCGGGTGCGCTCGACGAGCAGCCGGTCCTCCTCGGACACGTCGCCGGCCAGGAACGTCGCGTTCGTGTCACCGTGGACGCCGCCGATGTAGGCCGTGACGTCGATGTTGACGATGTCGCCGTCCTGGATCACGGTCGAGTCCGGGATGCCGTGGCAGATGACCTCGTTGAGGCTCGTGCAGCAGGACTTCGGGAACCCGCGATAGCCCAGCGTCGACGGGTAGGCGCCGTGATCGACCAGGAACTCGTGCACCACACGGTCGACCTCGTCCGTGGTCACCCCGGGCGCGACGGCGGCGCCACCGACCTGCAGTGCCTGCGCGGCGATCCGCCCGGCCACCCGCATCGCCTCGATGGTCTCCGGGGTCTGCACGTCGGAGTCGCGGCTGCGCGAGGGGGCCGGCTTGCCGACGTACTCCGGGCGCGGGATGTGCGACGGGACCGGACGCATCGGTGTGATCGAGCCGGGGACGAGCAGGGTACGCGCGTGCATGGTCTCCAGCTTAAGCCGCGTTTCCGGGCAGGCGCGTCGTGACCGTGCTCGCCCGCCCGGCGCCTCAGCCCAGGGCGCGGTCCGAGCGACGGGCGGCGACCCGCGAGACCACCGCGGCCAGGCCACGCCAGCCGAGCAGCAGCACCGCCAGTGAGACCATCGCGACGATCGCGAAGCTCAGTGGGAGCCGTCCGGTGAACGCGGCGCGCAGTGCCAGCCCGAGCACCGCCGTACCGGCCAGCGCCACCGCACCCGCCGTGAGGCTCGCCGGCCGGATCCGCACCCAGGGCGTGGCCCAGGCCGCGGCCAGACCGACGAGGAAGGGCGCGGCCGTGCCGAGCAGGCCGAACAGTCCGCCCGTCTCCGCGTGGCTGGCCCGCCCGGCCGCCGCGAACACCACGACGGCGACGACGTCGGCTGCGAGCGCGAGCACCGGGATCCGGCTGTGCTGTCCCTGGGGCACGCCACCAGGGTAGGCGCCCCGGCGGACCAGGGGTCAGCCGGTCGCGGCCAGGAACCGCTGCGCGGCGGCCACCGCGGGGGCCGAGGCCCCGGCGTCGACGACGAGCACGGCCAGCGCGACGTCGCCGCGGTAGCCGACGAACCAGCCGTGCGACCGGCTGCCGTCGTTGGTGAACTCCGCGGTCCCCGTCTTGCCGAACACCTCGCCCAGCCCGGCCAGGGCGGAGGCGGTGCCCTCGGTGACCACCTCGCGCATCATGGGCCGCACCTGGTCGAGCACGGCCGGCGCGGGCTGGGTCGCGGCGCGCAGCACCTCGGTGGGCCGGTCCGCGATGAGCTGCGGCACGACGGGCGCGCCGCGGGCCACGGTCGCCGCGACCAGTGCCATCCCGAGAGGGCTGGCCAGCACCTGCCCCTGCCCGAAGCCGTTCTCCGCCCGCTGCACCTCGTCGGGTGCGGACGGCACGGACCCGGTGATCGTGAGCAGGCCCGGGACCCGGTAGTCGGCGCCGAGGCCGAGCTGCAGGGCCGCGGCCGGCAGCGCATCAGGCCCGAGCTGCGCGCCCAGCCGCGCGAACGTCGTGTTGCAGGATCGCGCGAACGCGTATCCGAAAGGGACCGTACCCAGATCGAAGCGCTCGAAGTTGGGTACCAGCCGGCCACCGATCACCGTGGTGCCAGGGCAGGGCACCGGGGAGCCGGCGACCAACCCGTCCTCCGCGACGGCCGCCGCCGCGGTGACGATCTTGAAGGTGGAGCCGGGCGGAAACCGGCCGGTGAGGGCCAGCGGACCGGCCGCGTCCGCCGGGCCGTTCTGCGCCGCAGCCAGCAGGTCACCGGTGGATGGCTGCACGGCCACGAGCACGGCCTGCTGCGGCAGCGTCTCGACGGCGTCCTCGGCAGCGGCCTGCAGCGCGCGGTCCATCCGCACCGCCACCGTGGTGCCCGGGGTCGGCGGCTGCTCGGTGAGTGTGCGCACGGTGTCCCCGGAGGTGTCGACGATCCGCACCGACCAGCCCGGCACCCCGTCGACCTGCGGGGCCACCTCCGTGCGGACCCCCGGCAGGACCTGGCGGGCGAACCCGGCGTCGGGGGCGAGCAGCCGCGAGGACGTCGTGAAACGCACCCCGGGCAGGTCGTAGATCGCGTTCTTGACGCTCTGGTAGTCGGTCTCCCGCAGCACGGCGACCGAGTAGGCCTGGCCGTCCGGGACCCGGGCGGCGCCATCGGTGATCGTCTGCGCGGTGATCGCCGGGTCGATCGGGCCGAGCGCCCTGGCCAGGGCCCCGGTCACCGCCGGCAGGTCCCCGGCGGCCCGCCGGTCCAGCAGCACGTTGACCACCGTCGTCGGGGCGAGCAGCGGCACCCCGTTGCGGTCGACGACAGGGGCGGGCTCGGGGGCGTCGGTGCTCAGCGCGAGCCGCTGCCGGGCCGCGAGCTGCGGGTGCACGACCGTCGGCGCCCAGTGCACGGTCCAGCCGGCCTCGGTCCGCGGGGCCGGGTGCAGTTCCAGCTCGCCGAGGTAGGTCCAGTGCCGCCCGGCGCCCAGATCCCAGTCCAGGCTCACCGACGCCGTCGCCCGATCCGTCGCGGTGCGGACCTGGCCCACCTCCGCGGCGAGCCCGGCCGGGGCGAGGGACTGGCGGACCGCGGCGAGCAGCTCCCCCGCGGCCCTCGGATCGTCGGTCAGCTCCGCGGCACGGGCGTCGTCGCCGCTCGACCAGGCGGCCAGGAACGCCTGCGCCGCGGCGTCGGGCCCGTCGTCGCGGAAGAGCCCGCAGCCCACCGCCACGACCACCAGCAGGAGTGTGGCCAGCACCGCGGCGATCCGGACGGTCGAGTGGCCGCCGGGGCGGTCGGGCGCGGGCACACGGTCGAGTATTCCGAAATGCGGGTCAGAAGAGCACGGTTGCGAAGCTGCCGATCTGGGTGAACCCGATGCGGTCGTAGGTCGCGCGGGCGACGTGGTTGAACCCGTTCACGTACAGGCTCGAGATCCGACCGAGCGTGGCGAGCCGTTCGGCGACGGCTGCGGTACCCGCCGTACCCAGGCCGCGGCCCCGACGCGCGGGGTGCACCCACACCCCCTGGATCTGGCCGACCTGCGAGGACAGCGCCCCGATCTCCGCCTTGAACACGACCTCGTCGTCCTCGAACCGGGCGAACGCCCGCCCCGCCGAGACCAGCTCGGCCACCCGGGCGCGGTACCCGGCGCCGCCGTCCCCGGCGCGGGGGTCGATGCCGACCTCCTCGGTGAACATCGCCACCGCGGCGGGCAGGTATCGGTCGAGCTCGTCGGGACGGACCGAGCGGACCCACGGGTCCGGCCGCACCGCGGGAGGCCCGGCGAGCACCATCAGCGGCTGGTCGGCGCGGACCTCACGGGCCGGGGCCCAGCTGGCGGCCAGCTCGTCCCACAGCGGCAGGACGAGCTCGGCCCGGCCCACGAGCGAGGAACAGGTCCGGCCGTGGCGACGGGCCCGATCGGCGAAACTGCGCAGCGCGGAACGCTGACCCCGCAGCGGCACGAGGTTCGCCCCGGAGAAGCACAATCCGTCCAGCCGGGAGCCGACGGCCCAGAGCTCGCCGCCGAGACGCCATGGATCCAGACCCGCGATCTCGATCCGAGCCGCGACCATGCACGCCGCGACGGGGTCGGCTTCCAGGGCCGCTCGCACGCCGGCACGGTCTCGATCGTCGAGCAGCCGGGCACCGGCAACTCTGAGCACCCTCTAAAGGTGCCACACCAAGGTGGCCGTGCCCATCTCAGGCTCGCCCAACGGCGGCGAGTTCTCACCCACGGCGTGTCGCCGGGCGGCCCGCTCCGCTCAGCCGACGGTGCCGACGCGCGGCCCGCTCCGCTCAGCCGACGGTGACCCGCGGCTCGCCTTCGGTCTCCATGCCCTCGGCGAGGCGCATGGCCTCCTCGATCAGGGTCTCCACGATCGCGTGCTCGGGGACGGTCTTGATGACCTCGCCCTTGACGAAGATCTGGCCCTTGCCGTTCCCCGACGCGACGCCGAGGTCGGCCTCCCGGGCCTCGCCCGGGCCGTTGACCACACAGCCCATGACGGCCACCCGCAGCGGGACCTCCATACCGGTGAGCCCGGCGGTGACCTCGTCGGCCAGCTTGTAGACGTCGACCTGGGCCCGCCCACAGGACGGGCAGGACACGATCTCCAGCTTGCGCGGGCGCAGGTTCAGCGACTGCAGGATCTGGGTGCCGACCTTGATCTCCTCGACCGGCGGCGCGGACAGCGAGACCCGGATCGTGTCGCCGATGCCCTTGCTCAGCAGCGCCCCGAACGCGACGGCCGACTTGATCGTCCCCTGGAACGCCGGCCCGGCCTCGGTGACGCCCAGGTGCAGCGGGTAGTCGCACTGCTCGGCCAGCAGCTCGTAGGCGCGCACCATGACCACGGGGTCGTTGTGCTTGACCGAGATCTTGATGTCGTGGAAGTCGTGCTCGGCGAACAGGCTCGCCTCCCACAGCGCCGACTCGACCAGCGCCTCCGGGGTGGCCTTGCCGTACTTCTCCAGCAGCCGCTTGTCCAGCGAGCCCGCGTTGACCCCGATCCGGATCGGGGTGCCGTGGTCGCGCGCGGCGGCCGCGATCTCCTTGACCTGGTCGTCGAACTTGCGGATGTTGCCCGGGTTCACCCGGACCGCGGCACAGCCCGCCTCGATCGCGGCGAAGACGTACTTGGGCTGGAAGTGGATGTCGGCGATCACCGGAATCTGCGACTTGCGCGCGATCGCCGGCAGCGCCTCGGCGTCGTCCTGGGACGGGCACGCCACCCGGACGATGTCGCAGCCCGCGGCGGTGAGCTCCGCGATCTGCTGCAGCGTGGCGTTCACGTCCGCGGTCAGCGTCGTGGTCATCGACTGCACCGAGATCGGGTGGTCGCTACCGACCCCGACCGGGCCGACCTGCAGCTGCCGGGTCTTCCGGCGGGCCGCGAGGGTGGGTGCGGGAGGCGCGGGCATACCCAGGGAGACACTCACGGCGTCCAGTATCCCTGGCGGGGGGTGCACCCGCCGCTCGCCGTGTCCCGGCCCACCCCCGTGCGCGGAGCTCGTCGCCGGAACGGCGTCATGCGCACAGCTCACGTCCGGCCGCGACGCTCCTGGGCCTCCTGCAGCGTCGAGGAGTGCGGCAGCCAGGTGGCCAGCTCCACCGGCCAGCCGTCGGCCTCCAGGATCTCGACGACGGCCGGGTCGTCGTCCAGTACCGAGGCCACCCTCCGGGTCCGGGCCAGCTTGCGCAGCACCTGCCGCTTCATCAGCCGGGCCGGCCGGTAGTCGTCGTCGGAGCGCATGTACAGCGGGTCGGTGGGCAGGCCGTGGCGGGACAGCCAGCGCTCGGTGAGCCGCCGGTTCCGCTCCGGGCGTCCCGTCAGGTACACCACGTCGTGGTCCAGCAGCGCTGCGCGCAGCCGCGCCGCGCCCTCCTCCAGCAGGGGGTCACGGTCGGCCGAGGAGAAGAAGCGCTCCCAGCGCTGCGGCCGGTCCCGCAGGTGGTGCAACCGGTGACTGACGTCGGCGAGAACGCCGTCGATGTCGAACACGGCCAGGGGACGGCCATCGAGATCTTCGCGTCCACTCACCGGACCAGTATCGCGGAACCGAATGGGCTACCCCCGGACGGCGGTTCGACACCACGGCGTGAGATCGAGCACGACCGGCCGCTCGACCGGCGCCGTCCTCAGGTGAGCCGGACCGGGTTGATGACGTCGGCGATGAACAGCAGCGCGCTCCAGGCGACGAAGATCAACGCGACCGTGTAGGCCACCGGCATCAGCTTCGCGACGTCGACCGGGCCGGGGTCGGGCTTGCCGCGCAGCTTCGCGATCCGCCGCTTCACCGCCTCCCAGACGGCCGGGAAGATCTGCCCGCCGTCCAGCGGCGGGATCGGCAGCAGGTTGAACAGGAACAGCGACACGTTGACCAGCGCGAGCAGCGTGAGCATCGCGGCGATCTCCTGGCCGGGCGGGGCGTCCATCGCGAGGATCTCGCCGCCGATCCGGGAGGCCCCGACGATGCCGACCGGGGAGTCCTGAGCACGGTCCTCGCCCAGGAAGACGGCGCCGAAGATGTGCGGAACGCGCTCGGGGAGCCGGACCAGCGCCTGGCCCACGTTGCCGACGACGGTGCCGATCTCCTCGCCGACCGCGGCGATGTCCTGGCGCTGCACCTGCTGCACGGGGCTCAGACCCAGGAAGCCGCCCTGGACGATCTGCTCCGGGTCCTCGAGGTTGCGCAGGTCGGTGGACACCAGCGTCGGGGTCAGCTCGATCAGCCGCCCGTCGCGCTCGACCGTCACCGCGACCGTGCCCGACGACCCCCGGATCGCCTGCTGCAGCTCCGACCAGTCGTCGTAGGGCTGCCCGGCGAAGGAGACGATCCGGTCGCCCGCCTGGAACCCGGCGGCGGCCGCCGGGGTGGGCGGCGCGCCCGGCGGGCACACCTCGGTGGTGGCCGTGGCCGGCACGACGCATGCACTGACCGCGCTCACCGTCGTCGTCGGGGTCAGGGTCCCGAAGCCCATCAGCACGATCGCGAACAGCACGACGGCGAGGATCAGGTTCATCGCCGGCCCGGCGAACATCACGATGATCCGCTTCCACGGCGCCCGCAGGTAGAACTGCCGGTGGGCGTCCTGGGGCAGCACGTCCATCGCGGAGGCCTGCCGCGCGTCGTCGATCAGCCCCTGGAACGGACCGGTGCGCCGGCTGCGGCCCAGCGTCTCGCCCTTGGCCGGCGGGATCATCCCGATCATCCGGATGTAGCCGCCGAGCGGGATCGCCTTGACCCCGAACTCCGTCTCACCGATCCGGCGCGACCACAGCGTCTTGCCGAAGCCGACCATGAACTCCGGGACCTTGATGCCGAACCACTTCGCGGTGGCGAAGTGGCCGAGTTCGTGCCAGGCGATCGAGAACAGGATCCCGATGAAGAAGATCGCGATCCCGAGCACGGTCATCATCATCGGGACACCTCGTCATGATCGAGGGCCCGCTCGCGGGCGTGCGCCCGTGCCCATTCCTCGGCAGCCAGCACGTCGTCCACGGTAACCGGATCGCGGGACCACCCGTCCGCGGCTTCCAGTGTGCGTTCGACGACGTCGGTGATGCCGAGATACGGCAGGGACCCGGCGACGAACGCCGCCACCGCCTCCTCGTTGGCCGCGTTGAACACCGCGGGCAGGCAGCCGCCGACCGTCCCGGCCGCACGGGCGAGCCGCACCCCGGGGAACGCGTCGTCGTCGAGCGGCTCGAACGTCCAGCTCGCCGGGGACTCCCAGGTGCAGGCCGCGGCGGCCCCCGCTACCCGCTCGGGCCAGCCGAGCGCGAGCGCGATCGGCAGCCGCATGTCCGGCGGGCTCGCCTGCGCGAGCGTCGAGCCGTCGACGAACGTGACCATCGAGTGCACGATCGACTGCGGGTGCACGACGACGTCGATGCGGTCGTAGGGCACCCCGAACAGCAGGTGCGCCTCGATCACCTCGAGGCCCTTGTTCACCAGCGTCGCCGAGTTGATCGTGACGACCGGGCCCATGTCCCAGGTGGGGTGCTTCAGCGCATCGGCGACGGTGACGTGCTCCAGGTCGGCGCGCCGGCGGCCGCGGAACGGCCCGCCCGACGCGGTGAGCACCAGCCGGGCGACCTCCGTGTCGCGACCGCCGCGCAGGCACTGGGCCAGCGCCGAGTGCTCGGAGTCGACCGGGACGATCTGCCCGGGCTTCGCCACCCCGGTGACCAGCGATCCGCCGGCGACCAGGGACTCCTTGTTGGCCAGCGCCAGCGTCGCGCCGGACTTCAGCGCGGCCAGCGTCGGGCCCAGCCCTCGGGAGCCGGTCACGCCGTTGAGCACGACGTCGGCCGGGGTGGTCGCGGTCAGCTCGGTCGCGGCGCCGGGTCCGGCGAGCACCTCGACGCCCGGCAGCTCGGCCCGCAGCCGCGCGGCCACGTCGGCACGGGCGACCGCCACCCGGCGCACCCCGTGCGCGCGCACCTGCTCCACGAGCAGCGCGGGCGACCCGCCGCCCGCCGCCAGCCCGGCGACGGTGAACCGGTCGCCGGCGCGCGCGACGACGTCCAGCGCCTGGGTGCCGATGGACCCGGTGGAACCCAGCACGACGACGGACCGGGCGCCCGGGGGCGCCGCCGGCGCCGTGTTCACGTCTCTCATCACCACACATCATCCCCGGCGCGGGGTTGTGCGACGATGTGGCCCGAGAGATCGGCCGGCCCGTCCGGCCGGCACGGCGGTGCAAGCGGGAGGACGGCGTGGCGAGGAACTCACGGGAGCTGGCGCAGCGACCGGCGGTCGACCCCATGGACGAGCCGTCCGCGGAGTGGGGCTGGCACGGGTCCTTCCCCAACGGCACCCGCATCGCCGCCGTCGTGGTCGCGCTGGCCCTCCCCCTGATGCTGATCGGGCACGAGGTGAGCATCACCGAGATCCTCTGGATGACCATCCCCGCGGTGATCATCCTGGTCGCGGTGATCGCGGGCGCGGTCCGCAAGCGCAACGCCTGGCGGCGCTGAGAGCCCGGCGCGCCGCCATCGCCGGCCGCTCCGGTGCGGCCGTCGACCTCGAGGTCGGCGACCGCACCGTCCGGATCAGCAACCCGGACCGGGTCTACTTCCCGGCCCGGGGCGAGACCAAGCTGGATCTCGCCCGGTACTACCTGTCCGTCGGCGACGGGATCGTCCGCGCGTTGCGGGAGCGGCCCTGCATGCTCCACCGGTTCCCCACCGGGGTGACCGGGGAGAAGGTGCACCAGAAGCGGCTGCCCCGCGGTGCGCCCGAGTGGGTGCGCACGGTGCGGGTCCACTTTCCCCGGTACGGCCGGTACGCCGACGAGCTCTGCGTGACGCACCCCGCGGACGTGATCTGGGCCGTGCAGATGTCCACCGTGGAGTTCCACCCCTGGAACTCCCGCGCGGCGGACACCGAGTCGCCCGACGAGTGGCGGATCGACCTGGACCCGATGCCCGAGGCGTCCTATGCCGACGTGTGCCGGGTCGCCGGCGTCGCGCACGAGGTGCTCGACGAACTGGGCGCGGTCGGCTGGCCCAAGACCTCCGGCGGGAAGGGCCTGCACATCTACGTGCGGATCGAGCCGCGCCGAGGCTTCTCCGACGTCCGCCGGGCGGCCCACGCGTTCGCGCGCGAGGTGGAGCGCCGCGCCCCGGATCTGGTGGACCTGACCTGGTGGCGCAAGAACCGGGACCCTAAGTCGATCTTCGTCGACTACAACCAGAACGCCCGGGACCACACCATCCGCAGCGCCTACTCGGTACGCGGTGTACCCGAGGCGGTGGTCTCGACCCCGATCCGCTGGGACGAGGTCGACGACGCCGATCCGCGGGACTTCACCATCGCCACCGTCCCGGCCCGGTTCGCCGAGCTGGGTGACCTGCACGCCGGGATCGACGACTCCGTGTTCGTGCTCGACGAGCTGCTGGAGTGGGCCGACCGGGACGCCCGCGAGGGCGCCGATGCGCCGCCCGAGGACGTACAGAACCTGGACTGAGGCCTCGTCCTCCCTCCGCCGCTACTCCTGCGCCGCGGCGCGCAGCCGGGCGAACTCCTCCACCATCGTCTCCCGCGACCAGTGCGCGTTGAGCCCGCTCGGGTTGGGCAGCACCCAGATCCCGGTGTCACCCAGCCGCTCCTCCTGGCGGCCGACGACGGCCTTCGGGATGCCGAACGCGGTCCGGTACGCGGTGATCCCGACGACCGCCAGCCAGCGGGGTCGCCGGTCCACCACCAGCGCCCGCAGCCGCCGGCCGCCCGCGACGAGCTCGTCCGGCGTCAGTTCGTCGGCGCGCGCCGTCGCCCGGGCCGCCATGTTGGTGATGCCCAGGCCCCACGACGCGAGCTCGCCCTGCTCGTCGGGGCGCAGCAGGCGCGGGGTGAAGCCGGACCCGTGCAGCACCGGCCAGAACCGGTTGCCCGGGCGCGCGAAGTGGTGCCCGGTGGCCGCGGAGACCAGCCCGGGGTTGATGCCGCAGAACAGCACCCGCAGCGGCGGGTCGTCCGGGCCGGGCAGCACGTCGTCGATCGTGCGGTCGCGCGCCGCGGCCAGCTCGGCCGGCGTCAGCCTCGCCATCACGAACCCCCTCGACTCACGCGTCCGATCCTCCGCCCACGGGCCCTGAGACCACTCGGCCGGGTCGAGCAGGAGGCGTGCGCCGGTCGGACCAGGCAGGATGCGCATCGTGGACCTTCCGGTGATGCCCCCGGTCAAGCCGATGCTGGCCAAACCCATCGGCGCGATCCCCGACGGGCAGCTCTACGAACCCAAGTGGGACGGCTTCCGGTCGATCATCTTCCGGGACGGCGACGAGGTGGAGATCGGCAGCCGCAACGAGCGGCCGATGACCCGTTACTTCCCGGAGGTCGTCGAGGCGGTCAAGGCGAACTTCCCGGAGCGGGCCGTCATCGACGGCGAGATCGTCATCGTCGACCGGGAGCGCAACGCCCTCGACTTCGAGGCGTTGCAGCAGCGCATCCACCCCGCGGCGAGCCGGGTCAACCTGCTTGCCGAGCAGACCCCGGCGAGCTTCGTCGCCTTCGACGTGCTCGCCCTCGGTGACACCGACCTCACCGAGGAGCCGCTGATCGACCGCCGGGCCGCACTGGAGGAGGCACTCACCGGGGCGGCGCCGCCGGTGCACGTCACGCCGGTCACCCGCGATCGGGAGCTGGCGTCCCGCTGGTTCGACCAGTTCGAGGGAGCCGGGCTCGACGGGTTGATCGCGAAGCCGCTCGACCTGCCGTACCAGCCGGACAAGCGTGTCATGTCGAAGATCAAGCACGAGCGGACCGCGGACTGCGTGCTCGCCGGCTACCGGGTGCACAAATCGGGTCCGGACGCGATCGGATCACTGCTGCTCGGGCTGTACAACGGGGACGATCTGGTGTCGGTCGGCGTGATCGGAGCGTTCCCGATGGCGACGCGCAGGGAACTGTTCGCCGAGCTACAGCCGCTGGTCACGACGTTCGACGACCACCCGTGGGCGTGGGCCCGGCAGGAGGAGGGGCACCGCACCCCGCGTAAGTCCGAGGCGAGCCGCTGGAACGCCGGCAAGGACCTCTCGTTCATCCCGCTGCGTCCCGAGCGGGTCGTCGAGGTGCGCTACGACTACATGGAGGGCGTGCGCTTCCGGCACACCACGCAGTTCGTCCGCTGGCGCCCGGACCGCGAGCCGCGGTCGTGCACCTACGAGCAGCTGGAGCAGCCGGTGAGCTTCGATCTCGCCGAGGTCCTCGGCCTGCCCTGACCCCCGCGG
>NZ_JAAXKZ010000053.1 GCF_012911875.1 Pseudonocardia bannensis
GGGAGCCCGACTCGCGCACGGCCAGACCCCGACTCGCGGACAGCGGGAGCCCGACTCGCGCACGGCCAGACCCCGACTCGCGGACAGCGGGAGCCCGACTCGCGCACGGCCAGACCCCGACTCGCGGACAGCGGGAGCCCGACTCGCGCACGGCCAGACCCCGACTCGCGGGCGGGGAGAGTCCGACTCGCAGGTTGTGGAGGGCCGGCTCGGGATCAGCCGGTGCGGTCGACCACGTACGTCGTGAGCGAGGCCAGGGCCGCGGTCGCCGCGCACTCCGGCAGCAGATCCAGCTCGGCCTGCGCCTGCCCGGCGTACGACGCCAAGGTCTCGCGTGCCCGCACCAGCCCGTCGCCGTCCCGCAGCAGCGTCAGGGCCTCGTCGACCTCGGCGTCGTCGGTGATGGGCTTGGCCAGCAGGACCCGCAGCCGGTCGGCGTCGGCGCCCTTCCCCTCCAGGGCGTAGAGCATCGGCAGCGTGTGCACGCCCTCGCGAAGGTCGGTGCCCGGCGTCTTGCCCGAGCTGTCCGATGCCGACGCGATGTCGATGATGTCGTCGGAGATCTGGAACGCGGTCCCGATCGTCGCGCCGAACCGGTGCAGCGACTCGACCTGCTCGTCGGTGCACCCGGAGAACATGCCGCCGTACCGGCCGGACGTCGCGATCAACGACCCCGTCTTCTCCGCGATCACCGCGAGGTAGTGCTCCACCGGGTCGTCATCCGGGCGCGGCCCACGGGTCTCCCGCATCTGGCCCGTGACGAGCTCGGCGAACGTCTCGGCGATGATCCGCACCGCCAGCGGCCCGAGATCGGCCACCAGCCGCGACGCGTGCGCGAACAGGAAGTCGCCGGTGAGGATCGCGACGGTGTTGTCCCAGCGCGAGTTGGCGCTCTCCGCCCCGCGGCGCATCGTGGCCGAGTCCATGACGTCGTCGTGATAGAGCGTCGCCAGATGGATCAGCTCGACCACGGCCGCGGCCGTGATCACCTCGTCCGAGTCCGGCCGCGGCCCGACGTGTGCTCCGAGCAACGTGAACAGCGGCCGGAACCGCTTCCCACCTGCATCGATCAGATGCAGCGACGTCTCGGTGACGAACCGGTAGTCGCTGTGCACTTCCCGGTGCAGCAGGTCCTCGACCTTCTTCAGGCCGTCGACCGCTGCTGCCGCCAGATCCGGGTCGCCGAGCTCGACTCCCGCAACGCTGTATGTCCCCACTCGATCAGCCTACGAAGGTGGCCCCGCCGGCCCAGTTCAAGGCCAGGGTGGGCACGATTCCGAGTAGCAGGGTGACGAGAACGCCGAGGGTGATCGCCGCGGTGGTGAACGCCCCGGGCACCGTCACGGTCGGCCCGTCCGGCGCCGGCTCGCTGAAGTACATCAGCACGATCACCCGCAGGTAGAAGAACGCGGCGATGGCGCTCGCCACGAGTGCGATGACCACCAGCGGCGCCATCCCGTCTGCCAGCGCGGCCGAGAACACGGCGAACTTTGCGGTGAACCCGCTGGTCAGCGGGATGCCGGCAAGCGCGAGGAGCAGGAACGTCATCACCCCGGCGGTCAGTGGCGAGCGCTTGGCCAGCCCGGCCCACTGGGACAGATGAGTGGCCTCGCCGTCGGCGTCGCGCACCAGGCTGATCACGCCGAAGACCGCAACCGTGGTGAACCCGTAGGCCAGCAGGTAGAACAGCGTGGCCGAGACGCCCTGCTCGGTGATCGCCATCGCACCGAGCAGCAGGAAGCCGGCGTGCGCGATCGAGGAGTACGCGATCATGCGCTTCATGTCGGTCTGCGTCAGTCCGAGGACCGCGCCGATCACCATCGAGATGATCGCCACAGCCCACAGCACCCCGCGCCACTCCCAGCGGGTGTCACCGAAGGCCACGTGGAGCACCCGCAGGATGGCGCCGAACGCCGCGACCTTGGTGCACGCCGCCATGAACGCGGTGACCGGCGTCGGAGCGCCCTGGTAGACGTCCGGCGTCCAGGTGTGGAACGGGGCGACCGAGCCCTTGAACAGCAGGCCGACGACGAGCAGCGCGAGACCGCCGAACAGCAGCGCGTCGGACCTGTTCGATCCGACCGCGGCCTGGGCGATGCCCGTCAGCCTCACCGTTCCCGCGTAGCCGTAGATCAGCGCGAGGCCGTAGAGGAAGAACGCCGACGCGAACGCGCCGAGCAGGAAGTACTTGACCGCCGCCTCCTGCGACAGCAGACGCCGGCGCCGCGCCAGGCCGCACATCAGGTACAGCGGCAGGCTGAGCACCTCGAGCGCGATGAACATCGTCAGCAGGTCGTTCGCAGCCAGGAAGGCCATCATCCCGCCGAGCGCGAACAGCGCGAACGGGAAGACCTCGGTCTGCATCGTCGGCGCCTCGTCGGGCAGCCCGTAGGAGCGGTCCTCCGGGCCCTCCACCGGCCCGCCCGCCGCACCGCCGCCGACAGCGGCCCTGGCGGCCGCCGTGGCGATGAACGCCCCACCCGGCTCGACCGAGCGGTCGGCGATCAGCAGCACGCTGCCCAGCCCGAGGGCGAGCAGCGTGCCCCACAGGAACAGCGTCGGACGGTCGACGGCGAGCGCGTCGGCGAGGGTGGTGATACCGGCAGGGGCGCCGCCGGCGTAGAGGCCGAGCGCGATACCGGCCGCGGCCAGCACCACGAGCGTCAGCGCGACCTGCACCGGCCAGCGCTGGTACCGCGGCAGGAACGCCTCGGCCAGCACCGACACACACGCGCCGCCCAGCACGATCAGCAACGGCGCGATCGCCGCGTAGTCGATCGGCGGCGCCGTGATCTGCTGCACCTGCGCCAGGGCGGAGCCCGACGCGATCAGACCGGTCACCGGGACATCCCTCCCACCGGGTCGGTCAGCCCGACCTCGGTCAACGTGGCCGCCACCGACGGTTCGAGCACCTCGAGCACGGGGCCGGGGAAGAAGCCGAGCACGAGGATGAGCACCACCAGCGGCGTGAGCACCCCGATCTCCCGCTTGCTCAGATCGGGGAAGCCGGCCGCGCCGCCACGCTGGGCGGCCACCGCCGGGTCGAGCATCGTGCCGGGGCCGTCACCGGAGCCGCGGCCCAACGCCGCGAGCACCGCGCTCCCCCGCACCGGGCCCTGCATCGTGCGCTGGTAGACCCACAGCACGTAGAGGGCGGCGAAGATGATCCCGACCGTGGCCAGGATCGTGAACGCCGGCTCCCGGGGGAACGAGCCGACCAGCACCAGGAACTCACTGACGAACGAGTTCGTGCCGGGCAGCGCCAGCGAGGACAGCCCCGCTACCAGGAACATGCCGGCGAGCAGCGGGGCCAGCTTGTGCACACCGCCGTAGTCGCTGATCAGGCGCGAGCCGCCGCGGGCGATCACCAGGCCGACGACGATGAACAGCATCCCGGTCGAGAGGCCGTGGTTGACCATGTACAGCGCGGATCCCGCGAACGACTGTGTCGAGAACGCGAAGATGCCCAGCGCGATGAACCCGAAGTGCGCGATCGAGGTGTAGGACACGAACCGCTTCAAGTCGGTCTGCCCGACCGCGAGCAGCGCGCCGTAGAGGATCCCGATCACCCCGAGGGTCAGCACCAGCGGGGCGAGGGCCTTCGACGCCGCCGGGAACAGCGGGAGGCAGTAGCGCAGGAAGCCGAAGGTGCCGACCTTGTCCAGCACACCGACGAGCAGCACGCCCGCACCCACCGGCGCCTCGGCACCGGCGTCGGGCAGCCAGGTGTGGAACGGCACCAGCGGCGCCTTGATCGCGAAGGCCAGGAAGAAGCCCAGGAACAGCCAGATCTGCGTGGACTCAGGGACGTCGGCGGCGATCCGCTGCAGCTCGGCCCAGCTGAACGTCCCGCCGGCCGGCAGCCGCTCCCCACTGACCACGAACAGGCCGATCACCGAGGCGAGCATGACCAGCCCGCCGAGCAGCGAGTACAGGAAGAACTTGACCGCCGCGTACTGCCGGCGCGGCCCGCCGAAGCGGCCGATCAGGAAGTACATCGGGACCAGCATGGCCTCGAAGAACACGTAGAACAGGAAGACGTCGGTGGCGGCGAACACCCCGACGAGCAGGGCCTCGGTCGCCAGGATCAGCGCGAAGAAGCCGGACGCGCTGCGGCCCTCGGGGAGCTTCTCCTCCCAGGAGAACAGCATCACGATCGGCACCAGCAGGGCGGTCAGCGCGATCATGACCAACGCGATGCCGTCGATGCCGAGCGCGAACCGGGTGCCGAACGCGGGGATCCAGTCCACACCGAACTCGAGCTGGAAACGGTCGCCGGCGGCCGCGTCGGCCACCGAGTAGGAGGCCCACACGACCACCGTCAGCGCCAGCTCGGCGAGCGCGACGCCGATCGCGACCAGCTTCGCCGTGCGCGCGTCACCCTTCAGCGGAGCGACCACCAGCGCGCCGACCAGCGGCAGCACCAGCAGGACGAGCAAGAGCACGCTTCCCCCTGTGTTCATGGCATGAGCCCGGGTGCGGATGTCCCGATGTGGACAGCGACGAGCGGACCGCGCATCACGCGAACCTCATCGCGAGCAGGGACGCGATGACCAGCACGGACCCGCCGAGCATGCTCAGCGCGTAGGACCGGACGAAGCCCGTCTGCAGTCTCCGAAGTCGCCCGGAGCTGCCGCCGAGCAGCGCCGCGGTCCCGTTGACCACGCCGTCCACCCCGCGGTTGTCGACGTACACCAGCGCGCGGGACAGCCAGGTCCCCGGACGCGCGATGACCGCCTCGTTGATCGCGTTGGCGTAAAGGTCGGCCCGGGCCGCTCGCACCGGCAGCGAGACCCGCTCGGGGCGCTCCACCGGAACCCGGTGCCGGCCGACGACCAGGTAGGCGATCACGGCGCCGACCAAGGAGAACCCGACGACCAGCAGCGGCACCACGGAGTGCCCGACCGCGCCGCCCTCGGGCTCGGCCAGCTCGCCCAGCGACGGCGTCAGCCAGGTGACCAGCACGTGGCCGTTGTAGAGCAGGAAGCCCGCGAACACCGAGCCGAAGGCCAGCACGATCATCGGCACCGTCATCGACGCCGGGGACTCGTGCGGGTGGTATTCCTGCCCGTCGGCGGTGCGCAGTTCCTTCCAGCGCTTCTCACCGAAGAAGGTCATGAGCATCAGCCGGGTCATGTAGAAGGCGGTGAGCCCGGCCGCGAGCGTGGCGGCGCCACCGAAGGCCCAGCCCTCCCAGCCCGGCTGCGCGAACGCCGCGGCGATGATCTCGTCCTTCGAGAAGTACCCCGACAGGAACGGGAAGCCGATCAGCGCGAGGTAGCCCAGCCCGAACGTGACGAACGTGATCGGCATGTACCGCGCGAGCCCGCCGTAGCGGCGCATGTCGACGTCGTCGTGCATCGCGTGCATGACGGAGCCGGCGCCGAGGAACAGCCCCGCCTTGAAGAAGCCGTGCGTGAGCAGGTGGAAGATGCCGAGCGCGTAGCCCGCCGGGCCCAGTCCGACGGCCAGGATCATGTACCCGATCTGGCTGACCGTCGAGTACGCGAGCACCTTCTTGATGTCGTCGTACGCACAGCCGATGATCGCGCCGATCAGCAAGGTGACCACGCCGACCAGGGCGACGATGAGCCGGCCGGTCTCGGTCAGGTTGTAGATCGGGTTGCACCGCGCGATGAGGTAGACGCCCGCAGTGACCATCGTCGCCGCGTGGATCAGGGCCGAGACCGGGGTCGGGCCCTCCATGGCGTCCGGGAGCCAGGCCTGCAGCGGGAACTGGCCGGACTTGCCGCAGGCGCCGAGCAGCAGCAGCACGGTGATCGCCACGATGGTGCCGCCGCCGAGCTCGCCGATCCGGGCGAAGACCTCGCTGTACTGCAGCGTGCCGAGGTCGGTCCAGAGCAGGAAGATCGCGATCGCCAGGCCGACGTCTCCGACCCGGTTCATCAGGAAGGCCTTCTTCGCCGCGGTCGCCGCGGACGGGCGGTCCTGGTAGAAGCCGATCAGCAGGTAGGACGCCAGGCCGACGCCCTCCCAGCCCAGGTACAGCATCACGAAGTTGTTGCCGAGGACGAGGATCAGCATCGCCGCGACGAACAGGTTGAGCTGGGCGAAGAACCGCCGGCGGCCCGGGTCGTGGCCCATGTAGCCGACCGAGTAGATGTGGATCAGCGATCCGACACCGGTGATCAGCAGCACGAACGTCAGCGACAGCGGGTCGAGCCGCAGCCCGAAGTCCACGTTCAGCGCACCGACGGAGATCCAGTCGTACAGCGACAGTTCGCGCGTCCGCTGGGCAGGGTCCAGGGCGACGGTCTCGAGGAAGATCGCCAGCCCGAGTCCGAACGAGGCGACGACGCTGAGCACTCCGAGCCAGTGACCCCAGCGGTCGGCGCGCCGGCCGGCGACGAACAGCACCAGCGCACTGAGCGCCGGCAGCACGAAGAGCAGCCAGGCCCATGACGCGAGGCCGGTGGCTGAGCCGACCTCGGGGAGCTCGGTGGTCACGAAGCGCTCCTAGTACTTGAGCAGGTTCGCGTCGTCCACCGAGGCGGACCGACGGGTGCGGAAGATCGACATGATGATCGCCAGCCCCACCACGACCTCGGCGGCGGCGACGACCATCACGAAGAACGCCATGACCTGGCCGTTCAGATCACCGTTGATGCGGGAGAAGGTGACCAGCGACAGGTTCACCGCGTTCAGCATCAGCTCGATGCACATGAACACGACGATGGCGTTACGGCGGACCAGCACGCCCACCGCGCCGATGGAGAACAGCAGCGCGGAGAGCAGCAGGTAGTAGGTGGGGGTCACGAGTGGTCCCGCTTCTCTGCGTCGTCGACGACGGCACCGTTGACGCGCGAGCCCCCGGTCAGGGCGTGCGCGTCACTCGGGTGCTGCTCGATCTTCTCGACCGGCGTCGACTCGATGATCTCGGAGAGCGACTCCGGGGCGACCGAACCGTCCGGCAGCAGCGCGGGGACGGCCACCGAGTTGGCCGTGGCGTACACGCCGGGGCCGGGCAGCGGGGAGACCCGCGCGTGCTCGCCGCGCAGCCGGGCCAGCACCGTGGCCTTCTGGCCGCGCTTGTCGTGCGCCCTGGTCTGGGCGTGAGCCAGGACCATCGCGCCGAGTGCCGCGGTGATCAGCAGCGCCGAGGTGAGCTCGAACGGCAGCAGGTAGTCGGTGAAGATCAACCGCCCGATGCCGGTGACGTTGCCGCCCGAGCCCGCGGCGTCCCCGGCCAGCCCGGCCGGGGTGACCGCGGTGAGCGAGCGGCCGATCGCGGCCACCAGGAGCCCGGCGAGCCCGACCCCGAGCACCAGCCCGGTCGTCCGTTGGCCGCGCAGCACCTCGACAACCGAGTCGGAGCTGTCGCGGCCGACCAGCATCAGCACGAACAGGAACAGCATCATCACGGCGCCGGTGTAGACGATGATCTGCACGAAGCCGAGGAACGGCGCCTGCTGCACCATGTACAGCGCGCCGAGGCAGAGCATCGTCAGCGCGAGCATCAGCGCGGAGTGCACCGCGTTGCGGGCGAACACCATGCCCAGCGCGCCGGCCAGGGCGAGCGGGCCCAGCACCCAGAACGCGACGGCCTCGCCCGTGGAGACGGCGCCGGCGTCGCTCGAGGCGGCCTGCGCGAGAACGGCCGCGATCATCGGACCTGCTCCCCGACCGGGTCGGACACGTCGCCGCGCTTGGCGAGCTCCGGCCCCTGCACGTAGTAGTCCTGCTCGTCGGAGCCGAGGCGCATCGGGTGCGGCGGCTGTTCCATGCCCGGCAGCAGGGGCGCGAGCAACTGCTCCTTGGTGTAGATCAGGTTCTGCCTGTTGTCGTCGGCGAGCTCGTAGAAGTTCGTCATCGTCAGCGAGCGGGTCGGGCACGCCTCGAT
The DNA here is from genome assembly GCF_012911875.1 of Pseudonocardia bannensis. GTDB lineage: Bacteria > Actinomycetota > Actinomycetes > Mycobacteriales > Pseudonocardiaceae > Pseudonocardia > Pseudonocardia bannensis. The sequence continues at coordinate 7,862 of NZ_JAAXKZ010000053.1, forward strand.
GCAGAGCCCGCAGCCGATGCAGCGCAGGTAGTTGATCTGATAGATCGCGCCGTAGCGCTCGCCCGGGGAGTAGCGCTCCTCCTCGGTGTTGTCGCCGCCCTCCACGTAGATCGCGTCCGCCGGGCAGGCCCATGCGCACAGCTCGCATCCGACGCACTTCTCCAGCCCGTCCGGGTGCCGGTTGAGCTGGTGGCGCCCGTGGTAGCGGGGCGCGGCGGGCGGGAAGTCCTCGGGGTACTCCTCGGTGACGACCTTCTTGAACATCGTCGAGAAGGTGACTCCGAAGCCCTTGAAGAACTCAAGCATCGTCGGTCTCCTTACGGGCCGCGTCCTCGGGCCTGCGGACGCCGTCGCGGCTTCCACCGACGAGCGCACCGGCGGGCTCGCGCCCACCCGATGCGACGGCGTGGCCGCGCAGCTTGTGCTTGGGTGGCGACGGAACCTTCAGGTCGAGCGGGGGCACCGGGTAGTCCGAGGCCAACTCGACGGTCGACTCGGGCCGGCGTTTGTCCGGGACCAGGAACGCCACCACCAGGACCACCGCCAGCACGATGCCGAGGGTGAACAGCAGCGCGGTGACGTTGCCGCCCTCGCTGTTGCGGTACGCGCGGATCGCGAAGATCGTCAGGATCCACAGCAGGCTGACCGGGACCAGGGCCTTCCAGCCCAGGCGCATGAACTGGTCGTACCGCAACCGGGGCAGCGTGCCGCGCAGCCAGATGAAGACGAACAGGAACAGCAGCGTCTTGATCAGGAAGGCGACCATCTGCAGCCAGCCGTTGCTGTTCAGGGACGACAGCGGCCACGGCCAGGATCCGCCGCCGAGGAACAGCGTGGTGGCCATCGCCGAGACGGTCACCATGTTCACGTACTCGGCGAGGAAGAACAGCGCGAACTTCAGCGACGAGTACTCGGTGTGGAAGCCGCCGACGAGCTCCGACTCGGCCTCCGGCAGGTCGAACGGGGCGCGGTTGGTCTCACCGACCATCGAGATCACGAAGACGACGAAGCTCGGTACCAGCAGCCACACGTACCAGCCGGTGGACTGGGCGGCGACGATGTCGGCGGTCGACAGCGAGCCGGCGTAAAGGATGACCGCCACGATCGACAGGCCCAGTGCGATCTCGTAGGAGATCACCTGCGCGGCCGAGCGCAGCGCGGCGAGCAGCGGGTAGGGCGATCCGGACGCCCACCCGCCGAGCACGATGCCGTACACCCCGAGCGAGGAGCAGGCCAGCACCACCAGCACGCCCACCGGCAGGTCGACGAGCTGCAGCACGGTGCGCTCACCGAAGATCGAGACCTCGCCACCGAACGGGATCACCGAGAAGGCCACGAACGCCGGGATCGTCGAGATCACCGGGGCGATGAAGTAGACCTTCTTGTCCGCGAGGACCGGCATGATGTCCTCTTTGAAGGCCAGCTTGAGGCCGTCGGCGAGCGACTGCAGCCAGCCGTTCGGGCCGACCCGGTTCGGGCCGGGACGCTGCTGCATCCGGGCCACGACCTTGCGCTCCCAGTTGATCATGAAGAGGGTCAGCAGGACCCCGATCCCGAACAGGGCGACCACCTTGAGCGCGATCAGCCAGAACGGGTCGTCGGCCAGCAGCTGCTGAGTGGGGGTCATGACGTGCTCCCTGCGGAGATGCCCACGAGCGCCTCGCCGGCGGGGACGTCGGCGGCGGTCACTCCGACCACGTCGCCGTGGCCGGCGCCCAGGGTGGCCCGCACCCGGGAGCCCGCGGAGTTCGCCGGCAGCCAGACCACGCCGTCGGGCAGGTCGGCCAGCGCGACCGGCAGCGTGATCGCCCCCCGGTCGGTACGCACCGCGGCCGGCCGGCCCTCGGTCACGCCCAGCCGCTCGGCGGTCGCGGCGTTCATCCGGACGAAGGCGGGCCGCGCGGTCCCGGCCAGGGCCGGCTCGTCGACCGCCAGCGTGCTCTCGTCCACCAGCTGGCGCCACGTGGCCAGCACGGCCTGCGCGAAGGCGGGCCGCCGGGCCTCACCCGCGGCCACGCCCGGTCCGGGCGGGGCGGCCCCGCCGTACCCGCCGAGGCGGGCGAACTCGCCAGCCGCCGCGGCCGGGGTCTGGGTGAACAGGTCGGAGTCCATCTCGACCGCGAGGGTGTCGAGCACCCGGCAGTCCGGCAGCACGCCGCTGGCGTCGAGGGCGGGGCCGAACTCCCGGCGGCGGCCCTCCCAGTTGAGGTAGCTGCCGGCGCGCTGGGCGTCCGGGGCGACCGGGAGCACCACGTCGGCCAGCTCGGTGACCGCGGACGTGTGCAGCTCCAGGCTGACCAGGAAGCCGACCTCGCGCAGCCCGGCCAGCGCGGCCTGCGGGTCGGCCAGGTCGTACGGGTCGACCCCGCCGACGACCAGACCGGCCAGCTCCCCCATCGCGGCGGCGGCGAGGATCTCGTCGGCGCTGCGACCCGGCCGGGCCGGGATCGCGCCCTCGGCCAGCCCCCACGCCTGCTCGATCTCGGCCCGCGCGGCGGGGTCGGTGACCGGGCGCCCGCCGGGCAGCAGGTTCGGGACGGCGCCGGCGTCGAGCGCCCCGCGGTCACCGGCCCGGCGGGGCACCCAGCCGACGACCGCACCGGTGCGCTCGGCGAGCGCCGACACCGCGGAGTACAGCCCGGGCACCTCGGCCGCCCGCTCCCCGACCAGGATCACACCGCCACCGGTCAGGGCCGCGACGACGTCGTCGGGCAGATCGGCCAGCACGGCGGCCTCGGACCCCGGGACCGCCCGGATCAGGTTGTCGTGCGCCGCCGACTCCGCGGCACCGCGCTCGGGCGCCGTGCGTCGCATCGCCGGGGTCGTCCACTGGCCGAGGTGGAACACCTTCTGGCCGTGCTTGCGGGCCGCCTTGCGGAGCCGCAGGAAGACGATCGGGGACTCCTCCTCCGGCTCGAACGCCACGCACAGCACCGCGGGTGCGGCCTCGAGCCGGGTGTAGTCCAGCACCTCCGGTCCGCGGCCGACGACGTGCGCCGCCAGGAAGTCCAGCTCCTCCGCCGAGTGCGGACGGGCCCGGAAATCGACGTCGTTGGTCTGCGCCGCGACCCGGGCGAACTTCGCGTAGGCGTAGGCGTCCTCGACCGTCAGCCGGCCGCCGGGCAGCACCGCGACGCCACCCGCCGCCCGCGCGGCGAGCAGGCCCTCGGCCGCCACCCGCAGCGCCTCGGTCCACGACGCCTCGGCGAGCACGCCGTCGGCACCCCGGACCATCGGCCGGATGATCCGCTGCCTGGACGTCAGGTAGCGGAACGCGAAGCGGCCCTTGTCGCAGTTCCACTCCTCGTTCACCGCCGGCTCGTTGCCCGCCAGCCGGCGCATGACCGTGCCGCGCCGGGTGTCGTTGCGCTGCGAGCAGCCCGAGGAGCAGTGCTCGCACACCCCGGGCGTCGACACCAGGTCGAACGGCCGGGACCGGAACCGGTACGCCGCGCTGGTGAGCGCGCCCACCGGGCAGATCTGGATGGTATTGCCCGAGAAGTAGGACTGGAACGGCTTGTCCTGCGCCACCCCGATCTGCTGCTCGGCGCCGCGCTCGAGCAGGTCGATGAACGGGTCGCCGCCGATCTGCTCGGAGAACCGGGTGCAGCGCTGGCAGAGCACACAGCGTTCGCGGTCGAGCAGCACCTGCGACGAGATCGGCAGCGGCTTGGGGAACGTCCGCTTGGTCTCGACGAACCGCGAGTCGGTGCGGCCGTGGGCCATCGCCTGGTTCTGCAGGGGACACTCGCCGCCCTTGTCGCAGATCGGGCAGTCCAGCGGGTGGTTGATGAGCAGCAGCTCCATCACGCCCTGCTGCGCCTTGTCGGCCACCGGGGAGGTGTGCTGGGTCTTGACGACCATGCCGTCGGCCACCGTCATGGTGCAGCTGGCCTGCGGCTTGGGCATCGGGCGCCCGCCCATCTCGACCTCGACGAGGCACTGGCGGCACGCGCCGGCCGGGTCGAGCAAGGGGTGGTCGCAGAACCGCGGCACGATGATCCCGAGTCGCTCGCAGGTCCGGATCAGCAGCTCGCCCTTGGGCGCGTCGACCTCGAGGCCGTCGATCGTGAGCCGGACGTGGCCCGCGGGTACCGGCCGGGCCTCGGCCCCCGAGTCCTGGGTGAGGGTCATGCTTGGGCTCCCACGAGGTCATCCAGCTGCGCCGGCCGGGCGACGGCAGGCTGCTGGGCGATCAGATCCAGGAACTCCTGGCGGAAGTATTTGATGGCGCTGGTGATCGGGCTCGTCGCGCCGTCGCCGAGGGCGCAGAACGACCGGCCCAGGATGTTGTCGCAGACGTCGAGCAAGGTCTCGATGTCGGCCTCGGTGCCCTCGCCGTGCACCATCCGCTCCAGGATCTGGACCAGCCAGTAGGTGCCTTCGCGGCACGGTGTGCACTTGCCGCAGGACTCGTGCTTGTAGAACTCGGTCCACTTCATGACCGCCCACGGCACCGAGACGGTCTCGTTGAAGACCTGCACGGCCGTCGTGCCCAGCATCGAGCCGGCGGCCGCCGCGCCCTCGAAGTCCAGCGGGACGTCGAGATGCTCGGCGGTGAACAGCGGGGTGGACGAGCCGCCGGGGGTCCAGAACTTGAGCGGGATCCCGTCCTTCATCCCACCGGCCAGCTCCAGCAGCGTGCGCAGCGTGATGCCCAGCGGCGCCTCGTACTGGCCGGGCCGCTCCACGTGCCCGGACACCGAGTAGATCTTCGGCCCGGGGCTCTTCTCGCTGCCCATCGAGCGGAACCAGTCGCTGCCGCCCTGCACGATCGCGGGAACCGAAGCGATCGTCTCCACGTTGTTGACCACGGTGGGGGATGCGTAGAGCCCCGAGGTGGCCGGGAAGGGAGGCTTGAGGCGAGGTTGACCGCGACGACCCTCGAGCGAGTCCAGCAGCGCCGTCTCCTCGCCGCAGATGTACGCGCCCGCGCCGGCGTGCACCACGATGTCCAGGTCGAACCCGGAGCCGAGGATGTCGCGGCCGAGGTAGCCCTTGGCGTAGGCCTCGTCGACGGCGTTGCGCACGCGGCGGATGCAGTGCAGCGCCTCACCGCGGATGTAGATCGCGCAGAAGTTCGCGCGGATCGCGTAGCTGGTGATGATGCAACCTTCGACGAGGGCATGCGGGTCGGCCATCATCGTCGGGATGTCCTTGCAGGTCCCCGGCTCGCCCTCGTCGGCGTTGATGACGAGATACTTGGGCTTGGCGCCCGGGCCGGTGGGACCCTGCGGGATGAACGACCACTTCATGCCCGTCGGGAACCCGGCTCCGCCGCGGCCGCGCAGCCCGGAGTCCTTGACCAGCTGGATGAGCTGGTCGGGGTGCGCGGCGAGCGCGGTGCGCAGCGCCTGGTAGCCCTCGAGCTGCTCGTAGGTGCCGATCGACCACGAGCGCGGGGACTGCCAGCGCCGGGTGAGGACCGGGGTGAGCGGATCGGGGCGAGGGGTGTCGCTCATGGCAGTCACTTCTTCTCCGGCAGGTCCGGCAGGGCCGGCGGCTCGTCGGGCATCGGCGGCGCGACCCAGCCGCGGTCGGCGGCCAGCTGCGCGCCGCGCAGCGTCTCGACCGCGACGGAGGGGCCCTCCACCGACATCTCGAGGTCGGGGAAGATCCCGGCCAGCTCGAGCTCGACGGTCTTGAAGTCGGTCAGCGGGGCGCCGCGGGTGGGTGCGGGCTTCTCCCCCGCCCGCAGCGCGTCGACCAGCGCCTCGGCCGTCTCGACCGTCTGGTTGTCGAAGTACTCGTAGTTGACCTGGATGACCGGCGCGAGGTCGCACGCGGCGAGACACTCGGCGTGCTCCAGCGTGATCGAGCCCGGCGTGCCCGGCTCCCCGGCGGTCTCCTCGTGACCCAGCGGCCGCCCGTCGGTACCGAGCCTGGCCTGCAGCCGGGCGTAGATGTCGTCCCCGCCGAGCGCCGCGCACAGGGTGTTCGTGCACACGCTGACCAGGTGCTCACCGCACGGGGTGCGCTTGTACATCGTGTAGAACGTGGCCACCGCGCTGACCTCGGCGGTGGTCAGCTCCAGCGCCTCGGCGCAGTACCGGATGCCGTCCTGGCTGACGTGGCCCTCGACCGACTGCACCAGGTGCAGCAGCGGGAGCAGCGCCGAGCGGGACTGCGGGTACCGGGCGATGATCTCCTTGGTCCGCTGCCGGGTGACCTCGTCGAACGCCGGCGAGACCGGCGACGGCTCGGTGCCGATGCTCGAACCCGCAAGCGGTTCTTCGGTCACCACCGGCTCCCACACGACCTCGTCCGGCGCGGCCGCGGAGCGGCTGTTCGTCTCCGGCGTGCCCTCGGGCAACGTCATCGGTCCACGCCTCCCATGACCGGGTCGATGCTGGCGACGGCGGCGATGACGTCGGCGACCATGCCGCCCTCGCTCATCGCCGGCATCGTCTGCAGGTTCACGAAGCTGGGGTCCCGGACGTGGACGCGCACCGGGCGGGTGCCGCCGTCGGAGACCAGGTGGTAGCCCAGCTCGCCGCGCGGCGACTCGACGGGCACGTAGACCTGGCCGGCCGGAACCGCGAAGCCCTCCGTGACCAGCTTGAAGTGGTGGATCAGCGACTCCATCGACTGACCCATGATCTTGCGGACGTGCTCCAGGGAGTTGCCCATGCCGTCCGAACCGATCGACAGCTGGGCGGGCCAGGCGATCTTGCGGTCCTCCACCATGACCGGCCCCGGCTCCATCTTCTTCACGGCCTGCTCGACGATCTTGAGCGACTCGTGCATCTCGGCGACGCGCAGCCGGTAGCGGGCGTAGCAGTCCGCCTCGGTGGCCGTCGGGACCTCGAAGTCGTACTCCTCGTAGCCCAGGTACGGCTCGACCTTGCGCTGGTCCCAGGGCAGGCCCGCGCTCCGCAGGATCGGGCCGGTGGCACCGAGGGCGAGGCAGCCGTCGAGGGGCAGGTAGCCCACGCCCTCCAGGCGCTGCCGCCAGATCGGCTGGGCGGTGAGGAGCTTGTCGTAGTCGGGCAGCCGCGACCGCATGACCTTGATGAAGTCGGTGACCTTCTCGGCCCAGTCCTCCGGGAGGTCCTGGGCGAGGCCGCCGGGCCGGATGAACGCGTGGTTCATGCGCAGCCCGGTCAGGTACTCCAGCAGGTGGAGCACCTCCTCGCGCTCGCGGAACCCGGCGGTCATGCCGGTCAGCGCGCCGAGCTCCATGCCACCGGTGGCCAGGCACACCAGGTGCGAGCCGATCCGGTTGAGCTCCATGAGCAGCACCCGGGCGACCTGGGCGCGCCGCGGCGCCTCGACGCCGAGCAGCTTCTCCACCGCCAGGCAGTACGCGGCCTCGTTGAACAGCGGCGCCAGGTAGTCCATGCGCGTCACGAAGGTGACGCCCTGGGTCCAGGTCCGGTACTCGCAGTTCTTCTCGATGCCGGTGTGCAGGTACCCGATCACCGAGCGGGCCTGCGTGACCGTCTCGCCCTCGAGCTCGAGCACCAGCCGGAGCACGCCGTGCGTCGACGGGTGCTGCGGCCCCATGTTGATGACGATGCGGTCGTCGTGCTCGGAGTCGATCAGCGTGTCCCAGTCACCACCGGTGACCGTGTAGACGGTGCCCTCGGTCGTCTCGCGTTCCGGGGCGTAGGCGTCACTGACCTCGTCGCGGATGTCGGTCATGAGTACGCCCTCCGCTCATCGGGCGGGGGGATCTCCGCGCCCTTGTACTCCACCGGGATCCCGCCGAGCGGGTAGTCCTTGCGCTGGGGGTGGCCGTCCCAGTCGTCCGGCATGAGGATCCGGGTCAGCGCCGGGTGGCCGTCGAAGATCACCCCGAACATGTCCCAGGTCTCACGTTCGTGCCAGTCGGCCGTCGGGTAGACCTCGACCACGCTGGGCACGTGCGGGTCGTCGACGTCGAGGGCCACCTCGAGCCGGATCCGGCGCCGGTAGGTCATCGACAGCAGGTGGTAGGTGACGTGGAGACGCTGGGGGACGTCCTCGCCGTAGTCCACCCCGGACACCGACGAGCACAGCTCGAAACGCAGCGCCGCGTCGTCGCGCAGGGTGCGGGCGAGATCGAGGACCCGCTCACGCTGGACGTAGAACGTGATCTCGCCCCGGTCGACGGTCACCTGCTGCACCGCGCTGCGCGGGATGCCGCGCTGGTCCAGCGCGTCGGCGAAGTCGTCCGCGAACTCGTCGAACCAGCCGCCGAAGGGGCGCTCGGCCGGCGCCGGGGCGTACGCCGGCAGGCGCAGCCCCCCGAAGCCCGAGGTGTCACCGGTGCCGCGGACGCCGAACATGCCGGCGCGCTCGCGACCGGCGGGACCGACCAGCCGGGTACCGCCCTCCGGGGCCGCTCCGTTGCCGCTCGGGTCCTCGGCGCGTTCGGTCTCGCCCGCCTCGGGCTGCTCGCCACCCCGTGCCCGGTGCTCCTCGACGGCGGCACCGCTCTCCTCGGACGAGGACTGCGGTCCGCCGGTGGGCTCCGCGCCGTCCTTCGAGGTTCCGGTGGGTTCGGTCATCGCTGGATCACTTCTTCTTCGCGTACTTGATCGAGGACGGGACGAGTTCGGTCCGGTGCCCGCTCTCGGCCAGCGCCGCGGCCCGCTTCTGGCCCAGCGGCTCGTCCATGATCTTGGCGTGGATCTTGAGGATGGCGTCCATCAGCATCTCCGGACGCGGCGGGCATCCCGGCAGGTACATGTCCACCGGCACGACGTGGTCGACGCCCTGCACGACCGCGTAGTTGTTGAACATTCCGCCCGAGGAGGCGCAGACACCCATCGCGAGCACCCAGCGGGGCTCCGGCATCTGGTCGTAGATCTGGCGCAGCACCGGGGCCATCTTGTTGCTCACCCGGCCCGCGACGATCATCAGGTCGGCCTGCCGGGGCGAGGCCCGGAAGACCTCCATGCCGAACCGGGCGAGGTCGTAGCGCGGGGCGCCGGTGGTCATCATCTCGATCGCGCAGCACGCCAGCCCGAAGGTGGCCGGCCAGAGCGAGGACTTCCGGGTCCAGTTGACCAGCTTCTCGACGCTGGTCAGCAGGACGCCGTTGGGCAGGTGCTCTTCGAGACCCATGACCTCAGTTCCAATCCAGCCCGCCGCGCCGCCACACGTAGATGTAGGCGAAACCGACCGTCACGATGAACAGCACGATCTCCACCAGTCCGAACAGGCCCAGCGCGTCGGCGCTGACCGCGAACGGGTAGAGGAAGACCATTTCGATGTCGAAGAGGATGAACAGCATCGCCGTGAGGTAGTAGGCGACCGGCATCCGGCCCCCACCCACGATCGGTTGCGGCGACGGTTCGATCCCGCACTCGTAGGAGTCCAGCTTGGCCCGGTTGTACCGACGCGGGCCGATGTACGGCGCCGCCGTGACGGAGAACAACGCGAACGCCCCGGCCAGTGCGAACATCAGCACCAGCGGGAGATAGGGATCGAGCATCCGTGCACCCTCGTCGTCGATGGTCGATACCGTCCGGCCGACCCTAGGTGTGGTCGATCACTCGACCGCAGCCAGGACAGCCTTACTACAAATCCGGAGCGAGTCGGGTCATCGCGGTGATGACCCGGTCGCTCGCATTGCCTTCTTTCGGGTCGTACAGGTTCGCGAGCAGCTTCAGCAGGAACGCCATCAGGGTCCTGCGCGGCAGCCCGTGCCGGGTGGCCACCCGCATGATCGCGGGATTGCCGATCAGCTTCGAGAAGGTGTTCCCGATGCGGTAGTAACCGCCCAGCGCCTGGCTCATCCGGGCCGGGTAGGCCGCGAAGGCGGCCTCGGCCGACGCGCCGGAGCGGGCGAGGCCCTGTACCGCGCACCGGGCCGCGATCGACGCGGACTCCATCGCGTAGGCGATGCCCTCACCGTTGAACGGGTTGACCATTCCGCCGGCGTCACCGACGAGCAACATCCCGGGCCGGTAGTGCGGGGTCCGGTTGAAGCCCATCGGCAGGCCCGCGCCGCCGACGGCGCCGACCGCGTTCTCATCGCGGTAGCCCCACTCCTGCGGGGTCCCGTCCAGCCAGGCCTTGAGCAGCGCACGGTAGTCGGTCGTGCCGCTGGCCCTGTCGGTGGACAGGACCCCCAGCCCGACGTTGGACGTGCCGTCGCCCATTCCGAAGATCCACCCGTATCCGGGCAGCAGCTTCGGGTTCGCCGGGTCGCGGCGGTCCCACAGTTCGAGGTGCGACTCGAGGTAGTCGTCGTTCGTGCGCGGGCTGGTGTAGTACCGGCGCACCGCGACGCCCATCGGCCGGTCGTCGCGCTTGGCCATGCCCAGGCTCAGCGCGAGCCGGCCGGAGACGCCGTCGCAGGCCAGGGTCACCGGGGCCCGGAAGCTGACCGGCCGCCTGTCCCTGCCCTTGCCGACGTACCCGCAGACCCCGACGACCCGGCCGGTGCGCTCGTCGGTGAGCGCCTCGGTGACCGTCGTGTCCTCCTGCAGCCGAGCGCCGGACTTCTCCGCGTGCCGCACGAGCAGTTCGTCGAAGTCCTTGCGGGGGCGCACCGCGCCGTAGTCCGGGAACGACGCGAGCGTCGGCCAGTCGAGCTCGAGGCTCACCCCGCCGCCGCGCACCCGCAGGCCCCGATTGCGGACCCAGCCGTTGTTCTCCGAGCAGTCGATGCCGAGGTCGATCAGCTGCTTCATCCCGCGCGGGGTGAACCCGTCACCGCAGACCTTGGCTCGCGGGAACCTCGACTTCTCCAGCAGCAGCACGTCCAGCCCGGCACGGGCGAGGTACGCGGCAGCCGTCGACCCGGCGGGTCCGGCGCCGACGGCGATGACGTCGGCGTCGCCGTCCGGGCGTCGGGCTCCAGCGGTGCTGGGGTCGGGCGCGGCCATGCGGCTCCTTGTGAACAGATTCACGAAGTCCGGTGGGGAGTCTAGGACGCCCGTCCACCTCATGCGCGCCCGGTGCGTCCCACCCTGTGCTGCTACGCCCGGATCCGGCCCACATTTCGTGTGATCGGCGTCGCCGAGCAGCCCCCGCGAGACGTCGATCACACAGTTCAGGACCGGCGCGCCCGGTGCAGCGCGACCGCCCCGCCGGTGAGGTCGCGCCAGGCCACGTCCGTCCAGCCGGCGGCGCCGATCCTCGTCGCCAACTCGGGCTGTGTCGGCCAGGCCCGGATCGACTCGGCGAGGTAGGTGTACGCCTCGGGATTGGACGACACCCGCCGCGCGACCGCGGGCAGCACGTGCTCGAGTCCGGCGTAGTAGGCGGTGCGGAACGGGCGCCACGTCGGGGTGCCGAACTCGCACACCACCAGTCGTCCGCCCGGCCGGGTCACCCGGGCGAGCTCACGCAGCGCGGCGTCGGTGTCGGCGACGTTGCGCAGGCCGAACGAGATCGTCACCGCGTCGAAGGCGCCGTCGCGGAACGGCAGGTGCAGCGCGTCGGCGGCCACCTTGGGGACCTCGCGCCGGTGGCCGGCGCGCAGCATGCCGAGGGAGAAGTCCGCCGCCACGCACCACGCGCCGGAACGGGCGAGCGACACGGTCGACACCGCGGTCCCCGCGGCCAGGTCGAGCACCCGCTCCCCCGGCCGCAGCGCCAGCGCCTCGCGGGTCAGCGCCCGCCACCGCCGGTCCTGACCTCCCGTGAGCACGGTGTTGGTCAGGTCGTAGCGCCGCGCGACGCCGTCGAACATCGCGGCGACGTCGCGGGGGTCCTTGTCGAGATCGGCGCGGGCCACGCAGCGACCCTACGGCGGTCGGCGCCGGCTCGCGCGCCGCCCCCGGGACCGGACCCGCAGGGCGGTCAGGACCCGGTCAGCGCCACGAGCATCCGGTCCACCGACGCCGGCCACCCGAACTGCTCGGCCCGGGTCCGGGCCGCCGACCGCCGGGCCGCCCCGTCCCCGGCGAGCAGACCACTCACCCCGGCGGCGAACGCGACCGGATCGTCGGCCGCGGTCGCCCCGCAGGACGGTGCGACGATCTCCGGCAGCGCCGACGACGCCGAGACCACCACGGGCGTCCCGCTGGCCAGCGCCTCCAGCGCCGAGAGCCCGAAGGTCTCGTGCGGGCCCGGGGCCAGCGACACGTCGGCCGACGCGAGCAGCCGGGCCAGCCGGCCCCGTTCGGGGACGAACCCGACGAACGTCACCGGGAGCCCGGCCGCGCGCCGTTCGAGCGCCGGTCGCCGTGGCCCCTCCCCGGCCACCACCAGCCGCACCCGATGCCCGGCGTCGAGCAGGGCGGCGACGGTGTCCACGCTGCGCTCGGGGTGCTTCTCCGGGGAGAGCCGGCCGCAATGCACCAACAGGGCGTCCGCCCCTTCGGCCAGCGACGCCCGCAACCGCGGGTCCCGGTGCAGCGGCGAGAACGTGGTCAGGTCGACGCCGAGGGGCACCTGCCGGACGTTCTCCGCGCCGATCCGGTCGAACTCGGCGCGCGCGAACGACGTCGTGCACACCACCGTGTCGTAGGCCGCCGCCATCCTGGTGTTGGCGGCGTCGGCCACCCGGCGCGCCGTGGCCTGCGGCAGCAGGAACTGGCCGAGCAGCCGGTCCAGCCGCTCGTGCGAGATCACCACGCTCGGCACCCCGCGCCGCGCCGCCCACGTGCCGAGACCGCGCAGGGTCAACCGGTCGGAGACCTCGATCGCGTCGGGGCGCAGCCGTCCGAGCAGCCGCTGCACCCGCCACCGGTCGACGGCCCGGTAGCCGCCGGTGCCGGGCAACCGCGGCGCCGCGATGGTCACCCGGCGGACTCCGCCGGGCAGTTCGTCGACCGCCCCGTGCCGGCCGGGGACCACCAGGACCACCTCGTGCCCGCGCGCGGCGTACCCCGCACCGAGGTGGTGCATCGCGGTGCGCAGGCCGCCGGAGCGGGGGCCGTAGAAGTTGGCGAGCTGGACGATGCGCACGTCTCAGGCGGCCTGCCCGGTCGCGGCCGGCCCGATCACCTCGGCGTAGTGCGCGAGCAGTTCGTCGCACACCGTCGACCAGGTGCGGCGCAGCACGGACTGGCGGGCGGCCGCCCCGAACGCCGCGCGCGTCCCGGCCTCGGTGAGCGCCAGGACGGCGGCGCGCAACCGCGCGTCGGCGGCGACCGCGGCCCGGTCACCCGCCTCGGCCCCGTCCGGACGCGGCGGCACCAGGAAGCCGGTGCGGCCCGGCAGCACCAGGTCCCGCGGCCCACCGGCGTCCGGAGCCACGACCGGCAGCCCCGAGGCCAGCGCCTCCTGGACCGCCTGGCAGAACGTCTCGGACGGTCCGGTGTGCACGAACACGTCCAGCGATGCGTAGATCCGCGCGAGCTCGTCACCGCCGCGGAACCCGAGGAAAGCGGCGTCCGGCAGCAGGGCGCGCAGCCGCTCCTCGGCCGGTCCGGCCCCGACGACGACCAGTCGCATGCCGGGCACACCGGCCAGCGCGGCGAGCCGTTCCACCTGCTTCTCCGGGGCGAGCCGGCCCACGTAGCCGACCAGCAGCTCACCTGACGGGGCGAGGGTGCGGCGCAGGCCGGTGTCGCGCTTGGAGGGGGTGAACCGGCGGGTGTCGACGCCGCGCGCCCACTGGTGCACGCGCGGCACCCCCCGCGCCCGCAGCGCCTCGGTGGCCCAGCTGGACGGGGCGAGCGTCCGGTCGGCCTGGCCGTGCAGCCGGCACGTCCAGCGCCACGCGGCGCGCGCGGTCAGCCCGAGGCCGTAGGAGCCGGCGAACCCGGCCACGTCGGTCTGGTAGACCGCCACCGTGGGGATGCCGAGCCGGCGGGCGGCGGCCAGCCCACGGGCGCCGACGACGAACGGCGCGGCCAGGTGCACGACGTCGGGGGCGAACCCGCGCAGCGCCTTCAGGATGCGGCGGCTGGGCACCCCGACCGGCATCGAGTTGACCACCGGCAGTTCCACCGCCGGCACCCGCACCACGGGCATCCCCTCGTGGGAGTCCGGCCCGTCGGAACCGGGCGCGATCACCAGCGCCTGATGCCCGGCCACGGTGAGGTGCTCGAGCACCCGGAGCACGGAGTTGGTCACGCCGTTGACCACGGGCAGGAAGCACTCGGAGACGATCGCGACGCGCACAGTGGACACCGTGCACGGGCCGCCGTCCCGTGAGCCGACGGTGGGTTGACGTGCCGTGGAACGCCCGCCCAACAGCCCGTGCCGGTCGGCGGAGTTGTCCCGGTGCTGGGCGACATGTCATCTGCGGGACGCGCCCGGGACACCCGGCGCGCCGAGGCTGGGGCGACATGACAGTCCTGCCACACCCGTCGCCGCCTCCCGCCGCCGTGCCCGTGATGCCCCCGCGACCGCCGGTGGACCCCGGGCTGTTGTCCCGGGCACTGGAGGTCGCCGGCCGGCTCGCCAACGACGCCGCCGAAGTGATCACCGCCACGGCCGGTCGCGGCTGCGACGGCGGACCGGCCCCCGGCGCCGGGCACAAGGCCAACCCGTTCGACTGGGTGACCGACACCGACCGCACCCTGGAGCGGCACACCCGCCGGGTGCTGGCCTCGGAGTTCCCGGGCCTGCCCGTCGTGGGCGAGGAGTACGGGGCCGACCCGGGTGCCGCCGACGCCGGGTACCGCTGGGTGGTGGACCCCGTCGACGGCACCGCCAACTACGTCGCCGGCTTCCCGTGGTGCGCCTACAGCCTGGCGCTGGTCGACGCGGCGGGGCCGGTCGTGGGCGTGATCGCCGATCCGAGCCGGGCCCAGATCTACGCCGCGGCGCGCGGACGCGGGGTGCGCGCCAACGGGGTGCCGACGCGGATCGCGCCACGGGCCACCCCCGCCGGTGGGCTGCTGTGCGCGGAGCGGGCCACCGATCCGCTGTCGCGGCACGCCGCGGCCGCGCACGTCGGGATCCGGGTGCTGGGATCGTCGGCGCTGGCCGTCGCGCAGGTCGCGCTCGGGCACGCGGTCGCGGCGGTACTGGACACCTACCACGAGTGGGACGTCGCCGGGGCGCTCGCGCTGGCCCTGGAGGCCGGCGCGGTGGTCCTCGACCGGGACGGCGCGCCGGACCCGCTGCCGACCGGCGGGCTGCTGGTCGCCGCGCCCGGCGTCGTCGACGAGGTGTTCGCCTGGTGGCGAGCCTGCTCCTAGATCCCGGTGGCAGGTCTGGTTCACAGGTCTCGCGATCCGGCCTCCGCGCCACCTAGGGTCGGAGCATCGCCACGACATCGACGTCCACGGGGCCCTCGCTGGCCGTGCGGGCCACGCCGTTCCTGTTCGTGATCATCTGGGCGTCCGGGTTCGTCGTCGCGAAGTACGCCGCGCCGTACGCCGAGCCGCTCAGCTTCCTGCTGCTGCGCTACGCCGGGGTCGTGGTGCTGATGGGCGTCCTGGCGGTGATCGCCCGGGCCACCTGGCCCCGGTGGCGACAGGCCGGGCACATCGCCGTGGCGGGTATCGGCATCCAGGCCGGCTACCTCGGCGGGGTGTGGGCCGCGGTGGCCGCGGGGATGCCGGCCGGGGTCGCCGCGCTGGTGGTGAACCTGCAACCGGTGCTGACCGCGGTGTTCGCCTGGCTGATCGGGGAACGCATGAACCCCCGCCAGGCCATCGGGCTGGTCCTCGGCTTCCTCGGCGTGACGCTCGTGGTCTCCAGCAAGCTGACCACGACCGGACTGTCCTGGCTGACCGTCGGGCTGACCACGGTGGCGCTGCTGTCGATCACCGCCGGGACGCTGTACCAGAAGCGGTTCTGCCCCGAGTTCGACCTGCGGACCGGGCAGGTCGTCCAGTTCGGCGCGTCGATCCTCGTGACGCTGCCGATCGCGGCGGCCTTCGAGTCGTTCCGGGTCGAGTGGACACCGCAGCTGATCGGGGCGCTGGCCTGGTCGGTGCTGGTGCTCACCGGTGGCGGCATCTCGCTGCTGTTCCTCATGCTGCGCCGCGGCGCGGCCGCACAGGTCACCAGCTACTTCTACCTCGTCCCGGGGATCACGGCCCTGATGGCGCTGGTCATGTTCGGCGAGACGCTGGGCTGGATCGCGGTGGCCGGCATGGTGACGACGATCGCCGGGGTGGCCCTGGCCGCCCGCAGTAGGAACCCCGCCCCGCCGGGGCCGTGAGCGGCGGCCGTCCCCGGAACGTCGTCATCCACCCACGGGGGGACGGCGGCGGCGCAGCCACAGCGCCAGCGGCCCCAGCACCACCCACACCCCGAGCACTCCGGTGCCCATGGGGGCGAACCCGTCGGGCATGCTGCGCCCCGCGACCCGGACCCGTTCGGGGTTCTCCGCGTCGTACTCCACGACGATCGTCTCGCCGGGGGCCAGGTCCCGCGGGTAGAGCACGCCCCGCTCCGGCACGACGGCCTGGCCGCTGGGCAGCGCGAAGCGGATCAGCGTGCGGGAGAAGCTCGACCCCTCCAGCACCTCGGCGGTGGTCACCACCCGGTGGCTCGCGATGGCCCGGTCGTCCAGGGCGGCACCGGCGAGCGCCAGCCCGCCCAGCGCCGTGACCAGCACCGCGAGCCCGATCACGATCTCCGGCAACCGGTGGGCGAGCGCTCGGAGCGCGGTTCGGAAGGACCCGGTCAACTCCTCGATCAGCTCGCCGGTGCTGCTGGACACGGCGGCGAGTCTAGGAGGTGTCCGGACTCCGATGTGGTCGGCGCCTCCCGGGCCGGACGCGCATCGCAGTCCGGAGTTCCTTACGCTCGCAAGCGTGACCATCGCCCCGTTGCCGTCCGGGTTGCGCGTGCGTACGCGGGCTGTGGACCACCCGGGCAGGCTCCTGGACCTGCTTCCGGACGACCGCAACCCGCTGTGCTGGGTCCGTGAGTCCGACGGTCTGGTGGGCTGGGGCGAGGTGGCGCGGTTCACCGTCACCGGGCCGGACCGGTTCGTCGAGGCCGACGCGTGGTGGCGCGAGTTCGCCGACCGGCTCGACGTCCGTGACGAGATCGGCCTGCCCGGGACCGGGGCCGTCGCGTTCGCCAGCTTCACCTTCAGCCCCCGCTCGGCGGGTTCCGTGCTCGTGGTGCCGCGGGTCGTCGTGGGTCGCCGTGACGGGCAGGCGTGGATCACCGAGTTCGCCGCGGGCGAGGGGCCCTCGGCGGTGCGTTCGGTCAGCCCGGTGCGCGCCAGCGGCCCGCTGCGCTACAGCGACGGCCGGCTCCCCGTGGAGCGCTACCGCAGCGCGGTCGCCGAGGCGGTCCGGCGGATGCGCGCCGGGGAGCTCGACAAGGCCGCGCTGGCCCACGACCTGCTCGCGGTCGGCGAGGAGCCCCTCGACCCCCGCTTCCTGCTCGGCGGGCTGGCCCGCCGCTACCCGACGTGCTGGTCGTTCGCCGTCGACGGGCTCGTCGGCGCGACCCCGGAGCTGCTGCTGCGGCGGGCCGGGGACCAGGTGTCGTCCCGGGTCCTGGCCGGCACCATCTGGCCCGGCGAGCGCGCCGAGGCGGACCTCGGGGGCACCCTGCTCGGCTCGGCCAAGGACCGTCGCGAGCACGACCTGGCCGTCGACTCGCTGGCCGAGGCGCTGAGCCCGCTGTGCGCGAGCCTCGACGTGCCGGAGGTCCCGGCGATCCTCTCGCTGCACAACGTCTCGCACCTGGCCAGCGACGTGCACGGACGGCTCGACCCGAAAGCCCCGGCCTCACTGCTGCAGCTGGCCGAGGCCGTCCACCCCACGGCGGCGGTCGGTGGGACCCCGCGAAAGGCCGCGCTCGAGCTGATCGACGAGCTGGAGCGGATGGACCGGGGCCGCTACGCCGGCCCGGTCGGCTGGGTCGACGCCGACGGCGACGGGGAGCTGGGCATCGCGCTGCGCTGCGCTCAGCTGGAGGGCAGGACGGCCCGGCTGTTCGCCGGCTGCGGGATCGTCGCCGACTCCCGCCCGGACACCGAGGTGCGCGAGGCGGCGGCCAAGCTCGTCGCAGTGCGGGAGGCACTGGAGGCGGCCGAGCCGGTGCGGTGAGGCCCGGGTCAGCGCTGCAGGTCGCGTGCCAGCGCCGCGATCTCCAGCTGCGACCCGACCTCCAGCTTGGCCAGGATCGAACGGACCTGCGTCCGGACCGTCGCGACGGACACCACGCACTCGGCCGCGATCGCCGCGGGGCGCCTACCGGCGGCGATGTGGCCGACGATCTCCTGCTCCCGGGGGGTCAGCCGTCGCCATCGCTCGCGCCGGGCCTCGGACTCCCGGGCCGCCTCCTCGGCGAGTCGGGCGAGGCGCTCACGTTCGGGGCCGCCCATCAGGCTCCGGCCCTCGGCGGCGCGGACCGCGGTGTCGACCAGTTCGTCGAACGGCGCCGTCTTCGGTATCCAGCCCAGGGCCCCGGCCGCAACGGCGGACGCGATCCGCACCTCGTCGGTCGATCCGGTGACGACAAGGAGGCGCCAGCCGACGCGGCGCAGACGAGGGACCAGCCCGACCCCGTCCAGGCCCCCGCCCAGATCGAGGTCGAGCAGCACCAGACCGCCGGGCGGTGCCGGTGTGTCCATACGGCCGGCCAGCTCGTCGGGACTGATCGCGTGCGCGGTCAGGCCACGCGCGCCGAGTGCCATCGCGATCGCCGAGGAGACCAGGACGTGGTCGTCGACGACGAGGATCTCGGGGTGGGCGCCGCTCATACGCCGACGCGCTCCACCACCGGCGCCGTTCGATCCGCGGCCGGCAGGTCGAGCACGACGGTGCAGCCGGCCGCGTCCGAGACCAGGCTGACGGTCCCGTCGTAGCGGTGCACGAGTTCGGTGCTGATCGCGAGGCCGAGGCCCGAACCGGTCGAGCCGGGACCGCGGACCCCACGGCGCAGGAGCGCGGTCGTCGCACCGTCGGGGAGACCCGGCCCGTCGTCGGCCACCTCGATCCGCACCTGCCCGCCGACCCGGTGGGCGCGCAGCCGCACCCGCGCGCCCGGCGCGTGCCGGGCGCAGTTGACGAGCAGGTTGGTCACGACCTGGCGCAGCGCCGCCGGGTCCATCGCCGCGCGCGGGTCGTCCCGGATGTCGACCTCCACGGCCAGCCCGCCGACGCGGTGCACCACGGCGAGCCCCTGCAGCAGCGGGCCGACCTCCACCTCGGAGTGATCGTGGGTCTCGATGGACTCGCCGGCGAGCATCCGTTGTAGACGCTCCAGCTCGGCGCCGGCCGCGACCAGCAGCCGCTTTCCGTCGGGTGTGCTCGCGGCGTCCTGCACCGTCGTCAGCACGCTCGCCGCCCCGGAGAGCCCGGCGACGAGATTGCGCATCTCGTGGTCCCGCTCCGCCACCGAGGCCATGACCGCCTCGGCCTCGGCGAGCCGTGACCGGGAGTTCTCCTGCTGGATCCCGACCGAGCGGACGGCGGACAACAGGAACGGCACCGCAGCGCCGAACAGCATGGCCATCCCGGCCAACTGCAGGGCACCGGGCGCCGGGGCGGGCGCCGACCATGCGGGGAGGTCGTGTCCGATCCGGACCGCGTGCCCGGCGGCCAGCACGGTGAAGGCCAGCCCGACCCGTCGCACCAACGGGCGGTCCGTCCAGATTCCACCCAGCAGCAGGGTGATCCCGACCGCGGCGCCGCCCGACCAGGCGATCAGGTCGACGGCGGCGACCCACCCCGCGGGCAGGACGACGTCCGGCCGCAGCACGTCGAGAACGGCCACGGCGACGACGCCGATCAGAACGAAGGACACCACGACCAGGGCCGGAGCACGGTCCCCGGACCGTCCGGGCTGCCGGCGTACCGCCAGTGCCAGCAGGCCGACGGCGCCGAGCACCGCCGCGCTCCCGGCCAGTGGCCACGCGCCGCGCTCCGCGTCGAGGTCGACGGCCTCCATCTGCAGCGCCACGGCCGTGTAGAGACCCACCGCCCAGGCGACCCTCGCCGCCCGCCGGTCGCCACCGACCCAGGCGCCGACCGAGAGCAGGATCGACGCTGCCAGCCCGGCCGCGAAGGCCAGCACGTCCAGGGCGTGTTCACTGCGGACGGCTCCGCCTTCGAGATGGGCCAGGAGCATCCCTGTGACGAGGACCAGGCCGGCCTGGGCCACGACCTCCACCGCCACGGCACGGGCACTTCGGGCGGGCACGAGCTGACGTTCTCGGAACAGCATGCGGATCAACGTGCTACCCCTCGAAGGGCGGAACGACGACCACGCCGCGACGGGCGGGCCGGGTGCTGGGGAGCTTCCAACCGGGCATTCGTGGGTGCCTTCGAGGTTGTTACCGCAGCAAACGGATTCGCGGCACAGAGTGACCGAACTGCCCAACAACGTACGACCGGATGCCGGTCCTGTTTGCCCCGGATGCCGGCACTCGGGCAGCAGCCAGGGATCTCTCCCTCACGCGGTTCGCCTCCCATCGGAGTGGCGAGTCCGGGTCTCGTCCTGCTGCTTGTCCGGCTCCGGAGACCGAGGCAGCAGAAGGTGCGCCGCCAGCACCAGCAGCCCGAGCCCGATCGCGAAGAACAGGCCGGTAATGCTGATCATGCGGTCTTTGATCGAACCCACCCACGGCACGACGTACCACTGCACGCCCCGCACGTCGGCAGTCTCGACCACGCCCGGGTCGGGAGCGTTGTTCGCGTCGCCCATGGTCCGGAAGGCCGGACCTGGTTCGACGCCGATGACCCGGTGGGTGACGACGCGGGTGTCGCCGGTGGTCTCGTCACGATCGATGAAGGTGATGACGTCACCGACCGCGATCTGGTCCGCCGGCCGGGGACGCACCACGACGGTCGACCCCACCGGCAGCGCCGGCTCCATGCTGCCCGAGAGCACGGTCAGCGGGGTCGCACCGGCGATGGCCGGCACCACTGCCACCGCGAGTGCCGCGGCGACCACAGCCACCAGCGCGAGCGTCGCGATCCAGCGCCCGAACCGCCGGACCGGATGCAGCCGCGGTTCGGGAGCACGCACCACCGGAATACGCACGGTCTCGGGCTCCACCGACATCGGCTCCTCCTACGGGCAGACGGGGAGCGCCAGCCTGCCGATGACCGGAGTCCGCGTCGTACCTCAGATGAGGTATTCACCACCGGCCACGGATACCTCGCTTTGGGTATGTGCCGGATCGGCCGCGAGGCCAGAGTTCTGCCGCAACGCGGTCCACCGGATCGCCACCCCCGTTCCCGCCGCGGTCCGACCCGCGAGAAAACCAGGAGAGTTGCTGTGAGCATTCTGCAGAAGAACAAGAAGGTCGCCGCCGGAATCGGCGTCACGGCTCTGGCGGCGGCGACGATCGCGCTGGGGACCGGGACGTACGCGGCATTCCAGGACACCGAGGTGGGTCCCGGCGGGACGCTCGCAGCCGGAACGCTGGACCTGGTGGTGGGCGGTACCGGAACGGAGACCCTCTTCAGCGCAACGAATGTGCAGCCGGGTCAGGCCGTCCCGCAGAAGACGCTGACCATCACCAACAGCGGATCCGTGAACGGCAGCCTCAGTGGCATCGTGACGATCGACGGATCCGACACCTCGTGCACGGAACCGGAGCAGGCCGAGGTCGGGAACGCTTGCTCTCCCAACGGAAACTTGCAGGACCAGCTGATTGTCACGGTGAAGGGCGAGGGTCTGCCGACGCAGGGCGTGACGGTCCCGCTGCCTGAACTGACGAGCTTCCCGCTGCCGGGGGCCCTGCCGCTGGACGCCGGCGCGACTGCCACCTACACCTTCGACTTCCTGCTTCCCCACCTGCCGGGTACCGCCAACAACAAGGTGCAGAGCGACTCTCTCACGATTTCGACGACGCTCAACCTCACTCAGGCGCCTACCCCGTGATCTCCCGAGATCACTGAGGGGTGGTGGACGGATTCCCCGCCCACCACCCCTCGATCCCGTTTCCGGCGTCCTCCTCATCGACACCGATAAGCCACGCACCAGCGTTTTGCACACAGCCGACCGTCATTTCCCGGCAAACGTTCCTCGAATTTCGGGATCGACGACTCCACACACCCGAACATCGCACCGACCGGGGGCCCATGTGAAACCGCGCGCCACCATCGCCGCACTCGTCGGCGCCCTCACTGCGGCCGGCGTCGGCATCGTCACGGGCGTCTCGGGGGGCACACTCGCGTCGTTCTCGGACACCGTGACGAGCAGTCCGACGACCATCGGCGCGGCGACGGTGGTACTCGGCCGCGGCGGGGACGGGCCCGACCTCCGGTACAAGGACCTCTCCCCCGGCCGCCCGCAGACCGTGGAACTGACCGTCGGGTACGAGGGCTCGATCCCGGCCGATCTGAGCTTGTCACTCAGGCCGGGCAAGGACTCGGATCTCTGTGAACGGGGCAAGCGCGGCTGGAAGCCCCGGGACGGAGCGGCGGCCACGCTCACGGTCGGCTCCGCGGAGGCCGTCAACTACTGCTCGCTCTACGACGGGCGGAAGATCGAACTCACCGAGCAGGCTCCCCCAGGCTCCACGATCCGCGCACGCATCACGCTCGCGCTCTCCGCGGATGCCGGAACGTCCGCTTTCGGCCGCTCCGAACGGGCCGTCGTGACCGTGCACGCCGACGGTGGCTTCACCGATCGGGCCGAGGGGGGCATCAGGGTCGACACGGAGCTCGGTCGCGATTCGGACGGGCCACGGGACCGCTCGGTCGGGCAAGCCCTGACCGCGGCAGCGCCTGAAGGCACCCCCGGGGCCGTCGTGACCGACCCTGTCGATCCCGGGGCAGCGGCCCGATCAGCCTCGGGCTACGCTGCGATCGAGCTTCCATCCGAGTGCGCCGCCGCCGGCATGGCGGCCGGCGACTTCACCGAGGTGGTCCCGCTCGACCCGACACATCCACAATGGAACGCTGGCGACGAGCGCGGGCTCGGAGCCGGGCCGTTCCTCATTCTCGGTACGGCGGGCGACGACACGATCGTCGGTTCGGAGTTCGGCGACTGCATCGTCGGCGGCGCCGGGAACGACACCGTGACCGGCGGGCCCGGCAACGACGTCGTCATCGGTGGCCCGGGCGTCGATGTGCTGCTCGGCGATGGGGACGGCGACCTCCTCCACGGCGGTCCGGGCCACGACGATCTCCGCGGGGGCGACGGCGCCGACCTCCTCGACGGCGGACCCAGCCGCGCGACCTGCGACGTCACCTCCGCCGACCGTGCGACCAACTGTCTTCCTCCGCCCGCACCGGCGTCCCGGCCGGATGCCAGGGCTACGCCCGCTCCGGTCGACGCCGCGCAGGTGCCCGCTCCCGAGGCTGCTCCCGTCGCTACCGCGCCGTCATCTGCGCCGCCCCCCGAGCCGGCACCCGGCCCGGAGACCGCTCCGGCCAGGCAAGCCGGGACGTCGGCCGGGCAGGAGAGCCAGGCGCCGGCCGCCACGAGCCCGGTCTCACCCGCCGAGACGCCGCCCGGCTGATCCGGCGGCTCCGCGTCGCCCGGACGTGCATGAGGCCTGGCGGCCGGCGCCGGTCAGATCGGCGAGGCGATCTCGCGAGGGGTGTGACCGGCCTCCCCGCTCAGCCGCTCCCTCGGCCTGCGCCGGTTCGACCTGCGGGGCGACGAGCTGCGGCTCCGCCACATCGGAAGCCGGGACACCGCGCCGCGCGACCGATGGCTCAGCAGCCGGCGACGACCGGCGCCACCGCAGCATCGACGACTGCGCGCAGCGCGGCGTGCCCGTCACGCAGCCCGGCTCGCTGCGCCCGCGCCTCGACCACCCGGAGCCCCGGGGCCGGTGCCACGGCCCCGGCCAGTTCCGCGAGGTCCTCGACGAGCGCGTGTTCCGCTCCGGTCGCGGCGCTGAGCGCACCCAGGTCCACCGTGTGCGGCGTCCCGAAGACCCGCTCGAACGCCGCCGCATGTGCCGGGGCGCCCTGCTCGAGCAGGCTGAAGATCCCGCCGCCCTGGTCGTTGAGCACCACGAGCGTCAGGTCGGGGCGGGGTTCGTCGGGACCGACGACCAGCCCGGTGGTGTCGTGCAGCAGGGTGAGATCGCCGAGCAGCGCGTAGGACGGCCCCGGGTGCGTGAGCGCGGTCCCGGCAGCGGTCGAGACCGTACCGTCGATGCCGGCCACGCCCCGGTTGGACAGAACGGTGAGCCCGGGCCGCGGCACCGCCGCCAGCGACACGTCCCGCACCGGATTCGACGAGCCGAGCACCAGTTGCGCACCATCGGGCAGCGCTGAGAGCAGCGCGCGGGCAAGCCGCAGACCTGCCGGGACGTCCGGACCGTCGAGAGCGGCGTCCAATGCGGACCCGGCCGCGGCATCGGCGGCGCTCCAGACGTCGGTCCACCAGGACGGCGGTGCGAGCTCCGGCGCCGACCCGACCGCCCGCAGCGTTCCCGGCACGTCGGGCCACGGCGCCCCGGCCGGATCCTCGACCGCGTACACCGCGACGTCCGGATCGGCGAGCAGTCGCTGCACCGGGCGGTGCAGCGTCGGCCGGCCGAGCACGAGGACCTGCGTCGGCCGGAGCGCGGCTGCCTGCGGCGCACCCAGCAGCCAGGGTCCGGCCCGCAATGCCTCCGCCCATCGTCCGGACGACGGCTCGGCGATCACCGGCGCGCCACCGAGGTCGACGTCGGGCGCGCCGTGCCCCGCGATGACCAGCGTCGGCGCCGCCGGGTCCAGCGGCAGCACCGGGGCGGTACGGCATCCACGGTGCACCGCCGTCCAGGGCGCGCCGTCCAGCCGGCCGTCGACGGGCTCCGGCCAGTCCGCACCGGCGGGCTCGGGCACCAGCGGCTCGGCGAAGGGGAGGTTCAGCTGAACCGGCCCGGGCGGCCCGCCGAGGGCGCCCGTCGCCGCGGCCACCGCCCGGTCCACAGTGGACCGCCAGCGGCCCTGCTCACCGACCACCCGGTCCGCCACGGCCGCGGTCACCGCGAGCCGCACGGCGTCGCCGAAGATCCCGGGCTGCGCGATGGCCTGGCTGGCCCCCGTGCCGATCAGCTGCGGCGGGCGGTCCGCGGTGAGTGCGAGCAGCGGCACCCCCGCGTACGAGGCCTCCAGCACGGCGGGATGCAGGTTGGCCACGGCGGTACCCGACGTGGTGCACACCGGGACCGGACGCCCGGAGCCCAGCGCCAGGCCCAGCGCGAGGAACCCGGCCGTGCGTTCGTCGATGCGCACGTGCAGTCGCAGCCGTCCGGCCGCGTCGGCGGCGTGCAGGGCGAAGGACAGCGGCGCGTTGCGCGAGCCCGGGCACAGCACCGCGTCGGTGACGCCGCAGCGCACCATTTCGTCGACGATCACCTGGGCCTGCGCCGTCGACGGGTTCACAGCCGCAGCCTAGGAGACCGCCGCAGGCCCGGTGACGGCGCCGCATCTCGCCGGTGAGGCGCAGGTCGCGCACCGGCGACCGCTCACCGCGGTGCCCGGACCGGCCATCGATGACCCCGGTAACCGAACGTATGTTCGAGTAAGCCGGCCGCTGTTCCACCCTCCACCCTGGGTGCCGGGCGGAACTCGCTGCGCCGCATCGATCTGCCGCCGAGCGCGTGAGCACGGCGATCAAACGTGATCCTTTGCACCGGCTGTGCCGGAAGCACTACGCGTCGTTTGTGGTTGAGGGTTCACGCAAGCACACGCCATCGCCGGAGGTTCGATTCATCGTGACTCGCCCGCTCGCTGCCGACAGCCCGCTGCTCCAGCCCCTCACCGCGGGTGCACTGCAGACGGCCAATCGGGTGTGGATGGCCCCGCTCACCCGCAACCGGGCCGACGCCGACGGCACCCCGAACGACCTGCAGGCCGAGTACTACCGCCAGCGCGCCGGCGCCGGCCTGATCATCAGCGAGGGCAGCCAGCCCTCCGCGGTCGGCCAGGGCTACCCGAGCACCCCGGGGGTGCACACCGACGCCCACGAGGCCGGCTGGAAGCGTATCGCCGACGCCGTGCACGCCGAGGGCGGAAAGATCGCCGTCCAGCTCATGCACGCCGGCCGGATTTCCCACCCCGACACGATCGCCGGGCAGACCCCCGTCGCGCCGTCGGCGATCCGCCCGGCCGGGGCGGTGTTCACGGTCAACGGGGAGCAGGAGTTCCCCACGCCCCGTGAGCTGGCCACCGACGAGCTGCCCGGCGTGATGGCGGAGTTCGCAGACGCCGCCCGTCGCGCCGTCGCCGCCGGGATCGACGGCGTCGAGCTGCACGCCGCCAACGGCTACCTGCTCCACCAGTTCCTCGCCGACGGCACCAACCAGCGCACCGACTCCTACGGCGGCTCCCCGGAGAACCGCGCCCGCTTCATCGTCGAGGTCGCGAAGGCCACGGCCGATGCGATCGGCGCCGACCGCGTCGGCATCCGGATCTCCCCGGCCCACCCGTTCAACGACATCAGCGAGGACGACCTCAGCGTCTACGAGGTACTGACCGGCCGACTCGCCGAGATCGGCCTGGCCTACCTGCACGTGCTCGCCGAGGCCGACGACCCGATCGTCGGGAAGCTGCGTGCCGCGTGGCCGAACACGTTCGTGCTCAACACCGGCTTCGGCGTCGAGTCCGACCGCGACCAGTTCGAGCGGCTCATCGCCGACGGCACGGTCGACGCGGTCACGGTCGGCCGCAAGTTCATCGCCAACCCCGACCTCGTGCAGCGCTGGGCCGAGGGCGCCGATCTCAACGAGCCCGACGAGGCCACCTTCTACGGCGGCGACGGGAAGGGCTACACCGACTACCCGGCGCTCTCCGCCTGACCTTCACTCCGTGCGCAGGGCCTAGAGGGGGATGAGCTCGAAGGCGACGGCCAGTTCGGCGCCGGGGAGGCGGGCCCCGTCCGCCTCCGCCATCGGGCGCAGGAAGGCCTCCGGATCGGCCATCTCCCCGCCCAGCGCCTCGAGATAAGCCTGATGCGCGGCCAGCGAGGCCACGGCACGGTCGAAGGTCGGCCCGATGTCGACGGCGTGCCCGGCCAGCGGGGACGCCGCGACAGCGACCCACCGCACCCCGTCCCACGCCTCCCCGCCCTGGTCCGGGAAGACCCACCGGTTGCCCGCGTCGCGCACGGCGTCGAGCACGGCGAGACCGACGTGACGGTGGTCGGCCATGTTCAGCCCGCCGCCTGGCCAGGTCTCCCGGTGGTTCCCGACGATCACCAGCTCGGGGCGGTGCCGCCGGATCGCCACGGCGATGTCGCGGCGCAGCGGCAGTCCGTACTCCACCACGCCGTCGGGGTAGTCGAGGAACTCCACATCGGACACCCCGACCTCGGCCGCCGCGGCCCGCTGCTCGGCCTCCCGCAGCGGGCCGCACTCGGCGGGCGGGATCGTGTCGATCCCGGCCTCACCGCGGGTGGCCAACAGGTAGGCCGCCGTGCGGCCCTCTGCCGTCCACAGGGCGACGGCGCCCGCGCCGCCGTACTCCAGGTCATCGGGATGGGCGACGACGGCGAGGGCGCGCTCCCAGTCGGTGGGCATCTGCTCGTACGGCGGAGGGGTCGGGGTGCTCATCGACACATGGTGGCGTCGCGGCGGGTGCAATGCGCGTTCTCCGTGGGCGGTAGCGTCGAAGCCGAAATGAGCGCGACTCTGCAGGCCACCGATCTCGCCGCCGGCCACGGCGACCGCACGCTGTTCTCCGGGTTGGACCTCGTCGTGGCTCCGGGCGACGTGGTGGGGCTGGTCGGCGCGAACGGCGCCGGGAAGTCCACACTGCTGCGCCTGCTCGCCGGGCAGGACACTCCCGAGCAGGGCACGATCACGGTCAGCCCCCCGGAGGCGACGATCGGTCACCTGCCCCAGGAGCCGGACCGCCGCCCGGGCGAGACCGTCGCGGACTTCCTGGCCCGGCGCACCGGGGTGGCGGCGGCGCAGGCGGAGATGGACCGCACTGCGGCGGCGCTCGGCGACGGCGCCCCAGGTGCCGACGACGCCTACGCCGCCGCGCTGGACCGCTGGCTCGCCCTCGGTGGCGCGGACCTGGAGGAGCGGGCGGGCGAGGTCGCCGCGAGCGTCGGACTCGACGTCGGACTCGGCACCGAGATGACCGCGCTGTCCGGCGGGCAGGCCGCCCGAGCGGGGCTCGCGGCTCTGTTGCTCTCCCGCTACGACGTGCTGCTGCTCGACGAGCCCACCAACGACCTCGACCTCGACGGCCTGGAGCGCCTCGAGCGGTTCGTGACGGGCCTGCGCAGTCCCGCGGTGATCGTCAGCCACGACCGGGAGTTCCTGGCGCGCACGGTGACCCGGGTGGTCGAACTCGACCTCGCCCAGCAACAGGTCGGCGTCTACGACGGCGGGTACGAGTCCTACCTCGCCGAACGCGAGGTCGCCCGCCGGCACGCCCGCGAGGCCTACGAGCAGTACGCCGACACCCGCTCCGGACTGCACGAGCGGGCCCAGATGCAGCGCAACTGGATGGCCGCGGGGGTGCGCAACGCCCGCCGGAAGGCGAGCGACAACGACAAGATCGGCCGTAAGCATCGCGCGGAGGCCAGCGAGAAGCAGGCCGCCAAGGCCCGTCAGACCCAGCGCATGATCGAGCGGCTGGAGGTGGTGGAGGAACCGCGCAAGGAGTGGGAGCTGCGGATGACCATCGCCGCCGCTCCGCGCTCCGGGGCGGTCGCGGCCACGCTGAACGCGGCCGTGGTGCGCCGCGGGGACTTCACGCTCGGCCCGGTGACCGCCCAGGTCGACTGGGCGGACCGGGTCGTGATCACCGGCGCCAACGGGTCCGGGAAGTCCACGCTGCTCGGCGCGCTGCTGGGCCGGATCCCGGTGGACGCGGGCGGGGCCGGGCTGGGCGCGGGCGTGCGGGTCGGGGAGATCGACCAGGCACGCGGGCTGTTTCTCGGGGACACGTCGCTGGCCCGCGCGTTCGGCGACGCGGTTCCGGAGTGGTCGGAGTCGGAGGTCCGCACGCTGCTGGCCAAGTTCGGCCTGACCGCCGCGCACGTGCCGCGCCCGGCCGTGTCCCTGTCGCCGGGCGAACGGACCCGGGCCGCCCTCGCGCTGTTGCAGGCCCGCGAGGTCAACCTGCTGGTGCTCGACGAACCGACGAACCATCTCGACCTGCCGGCCATCGAGCAGCTCGAGTCGGCTCTGGAGTCGTTCCCCGGAACGGTGCTGCTGGTCACCCACGACCGCCGGATGCTCGACACGGTCCGCACCACGCGGCGCTGGACGGTCGCCGACGGGCGGCTGACCGAGCACTAGATGTGCTGCCCGGGGACGTTGGTCAACCGGGTGATGGGTGGTTGACCTGCCAGGGCGGTGTGGGGCCTGTGGTGGTTGTACTCGTGGAGGAAGCCTGGGAGGGCTTTCCGTCGTTGCGACTCGCTGAGGTAGAGCCGTCGGAAGGCCCAGCGGTCGGCCAGGGTGCGGTGGAACCGTTCGATCTTCCCGTTGGTCTGTGGCCGGTAGGGGCGGGTCCGCCGTGGGCTGATGCCCAGTTCGGCGCAGGTGTCGCGCCATAGGTGTGAGCGGTAGGCACTGCCGTTGTCACTGAGGACCCGGCGGGTGAGGACGCCGCGGGCGGAGTACCAGGCCACGGCCCGGCGCAGCACCGCGGCGGCGGTGGTGGCGTTCTCGTCGTCGTGGATCTCGGCGTAGGCGACGCGGGAGTGGTCGTCGATCACGGTGTGGACGAACGCGGTGCCCATCTTCGGCTGTCCGTAGATGTTGCGCGGCGTGCCCGAGATCGTCGCGGTGGCGGCCCGATGCCGGTTGCCCTGGCGGCGGCCGTGGTAGCGCCAGCCACCGCCGTCGGGGATGTTGCCGAGCTTGTTCACATCCACGTGGAGCATGTCCCCGGGCCGCGGGTGTTCGTAGCGGCGCACCGGCTCGCCGCTGGCCCGGTCCAGCCGAGAGAGCCGGTTGATCCGACACCGCACCAACACCCGGTGCGCGGTCGAGGCGGCCACGCCGACCTTCGCGGCGATCTCCACCGGGCCGAGGCGGTGCTTGAGTCGCAGGTGCACAATCCGCCGCTTGACCGGCTCGGGGGTCGTGTTCGGGCTGCGGTGCGGGCGCGAGGAGCGGTCGAGCATGCCCGCCGGGCCTTCGGCCCGGTAGCGCTCGGCCCAGCGGTTCGCGGTCTTCCAC